>JBBQDF010000068.1:0-9674 GCA_038319475.1 Thermoanaerobaculia bacterium | reverse complement strand
GAAGACGTGCATCAAGCCTTCGCTTCCGCAGGTCAGCCTCGACATCGTCGAGCTCCGCGGTGGGGCGCTCAACCTCTACCTGAAGTCTCTCGACCGGGTCGGCCTTCCGGGAGACGAGACCCTCCAGTGGATCACGCGGCTGCCGGTGTGAGCGCCGCCGTTCCCCTCGTGCGCCCCGTCCCGGCGACGGCGCGGTTCGCGCTCATCGGGCATCTCGACAGCTGGGAAAAAACCGCCGCCGTGGTCCAGACGCTGAGGGGCGGTGCCGGCCGTCCCATTTCGGTGCGCGACGTTCGCGAGATCGTTCCGTTTCTGCCTCCTCGGACCGTCTGCCGCGTCACGGTGTTTTCGACGGACGGATCGTCGGCTCACGGCGTCTATGTGGACGCGTTTCTGTCGCCGGAACAACTCTGCGCCGGATCCGTGCGTCAGAAAATCCAGCGGATCCGGGAAGCGGCAAGCTGCGCGCATCGGGAGGGAGCGACCGTCGCCGCGCTCGGCGGCTTCAGCTCGATCGTTCTGGAGGGAAAGGTCGACCTTCTGCCGTTCGACGACCACGTTGCGTTCACGACGGGGAACACTCTGACGGTCGCGTACATCGTGAAGGCGGTCGAGCGGGCGGCGTCTCTCGCCGGACGGCGGCTCGACTCGCAGACCGTCCTGATTCTCGGCGCGACCGGGGACGTGGGCTCCGGGTGCGTCCGCTACTTTCTGGGGCGAGCCGGGCGCCTTCTCCTCTGCGCGCGCAACCCGCACCGCCTGCGCAGGCTTCACCGCTCGCTCGCGTCGGAAGCCACGAGCGTCGCGATTTCGATCGACGCGGACGGGTTTCTGCCGGAGGCGGACGTCGTGATCGCCGCGGCGAGCCTGGCCGAGCCTGGCTTCTCTCTTCGGTCCGTCCGCCCGGACGCGATCGTCTGCGATGCCGGCTACCCGAAGAACATCCTCTCGGAGGCGGCCGGTCCGCTCGTCTTCTTCGGGGGGATGGGGCAAGTCCTCGGAGGACTCGAGCTCGTTCCGAACCTGATGTCAGTTCTCGCGCCGCATCCCGCCCCGAACGTCGTTCAGGGTTGCCTGCTCGAGGGGATGCTCCTCGCGCTCGAGGGACGCTCCGAGTCCTACTCGCGCGGGCGCGGCCATATCGAGCCGGCGCAGGTCGACGAGATCTGGGCTCTGGCGAAGAAGCACGGATTCGCTCTTGCGCCGTTCTTCAACGCCGAGGGGCCCTGCGAGGACCGCATCGCCGCGCTCGCACGGGGGCGTTCGACACCCACCCCTGCTTGTCGAGGGAAGAACCCCCCGGCTCCGGCAGGAAGCCGATATGAGGAAGCCAGATGACCTCGTTCATCGCACAAACGTCACCGGATCCTGGCGATCCGTCCCTGTGTCGGAAATCTCTGGAACTGCCGGGGATCGTGGCCGGGGACCACGCGGTCGGCGGAACCGGCAAGCTCGATCATGCGCGCCTGATTTCGGATGTTGGCGGCCCGATCGGCTTCGCTGAAGGTGGCGCTGGCCCTGTGCTCGGCGAGATTCCGGTAGAGATAGCAGTTGTCGGAGGCGAGAACGAAGGGCCGACCCCCCTCGACTCGAATGTACTGCGAAGCGAAAGTGTGGCGCGCGCCGGTATAGGCACGGATACCGGGGAGGATCTCCACGTTGTCGCCGTCGACCAGGCGCAGGCGGCCTTCGGTGTTGCGCTGCACGAGGGCTTTGACGTCATCGGGATCGATGCCGCCGTGCCGTCCGCCCGGCTGCCAGGCGTCTCCGGTGTAATAGACAAACTCCTGCTTCTGAATCCAGACCGTCGCTTTCGGGAAGAGGTCGATGCCGCCCATGTGATCCCAGTGGGCATGGCTGATGACGATGTCGGTCACCTCCTCCGGCTGGACGCCGGCCAGCTTCACGGCTTCGTCGGGGCGCAGGTAGTCGGCGGTGGGAAACTCCTTGAGCCAGACCTCGCGATGAAAGCCGCTGTCAAACAGGATGTTGCGGCCTCTGCCGCGGATCAACCAGACGACCATGGCGATGTCGGTCTTTTCGTCCGTGGGTGCGCCCATGACCAGGGATGCTACGGGGAAGCCCGCGATCGTCCCGTAGCGAATGGCCTCAATGGAGTCATCGGCCGGCTCGGGGGCGGCGGCGCCCGGAAAAGCGGCGAGGAGGAAGGGGAGCAGGAGTGATACGGACTTTCTCACAGCAGGAATTTCCGCACGCCTCGGGATTCCGTCCGTCGCGTCCTCAAGTCTCTACTCCCAGACTGAGATCGTTCGATCGTGGATCGCGACTACGACCGGGTGGGCGGCCTGATGGAAACCGACGGCGTTCCAGGTCGAGATGCCGAGAGGAATGGTCGTTACTTCGCGCGAGGAAAGGTCCCAGATCCTCGCCTCTGTCTCCACGGTCGACGGATTTATGGAGACACCCGTGGCCGCGAGCCGTTTGCCGTCCGCCGAGAATCGGACCGCGCCCACGGGGACGGAATATTTCCCCGGAGCACCGATCGACGCGCCAGATTTCGCGTTCCAGAGCGTCACGCGGCCGTCCACGGATCCGGCCGCGAGGAGGCGGCCGTCGGGCGAGAAGTCGAGCGCGAAGCAGGACATGTCGAGGTCGAGGACGTGCTGGAGGGCGCCGGTTCTGACTTCGAAGAGATAGACATTGGTGTCGGATCCGGCTGCGGCGACTCGATCGCCGGCCAGGGTGATGGCGACGGCCTGCATCTCTCCCGGTCCTCCGCGAAGCGTCCGGAAAAGCGTGCCGTCGCCCTTCCAGAGCTTCACGGTGCCGTCGTCGCTTGCCGTTGCGAAAACCGAAGCGTCTCGCGACGACGCGACCGCCCCGATCGGGCGCGCGTGCGCATCCCAGCGGAGGAGCCTCTGGCCGGAAGCGGCGTCGAACACCGCGACCGAGCCACCGGTAACGGCCACAATCCGACGCTCGCCCGCGTAGAAGAGCCCGCCGGCCGGCGAGTCGCCTCCGGTCCAGGAGCGAAGCGGCTTGCCCGAGAGCGACCAGACCTGAATCTTCCCGTTCTTGAACACCGCGGCCATCTCGGTTCCCGCGGGCGACAGGGCGAAGGCCGACGGCGGCGCCTCGGTTTCGAAAATCCGGGTGGGCCGCACGTCAGGCGGTTTCGAGAACGAGCTCGAATGTCACGAGGGCCCGCGGCGCCCCTGGACCTCCGTCGAGCGTCACCGGGCGGATCAGCTCGCGGCTCTGCACTATCCGGTCCTTGACGTAGTTCTTGTCCGGGTTGCCTTCGAAGGCCGGATCGGTCGCGAAGTAAAGCTGGGTGACGAGCGGCTGATGTCCTGGCGCCGAGACCATGAAGTGAATGTGCTGTGCCACGCGGTCCGGATAGTGGCCCGGAATGACAGTCTCGAACGAGTAGGCCCCCTTTTTCGCGGCGGAGAGCTGTGCCCGATACATGTAACCCTGGTTGTCATAGACACCCGCGTGGCTGGCGTGCCAGATCTCGATCAATGCGCCCGGCAGAACGGCCCCTCTCGTGTCGAAGACCTGCCCGGACACCGCGAGAGGGAGCCCCGGAGCTCCCGCGGGCGCGAGGTGCGTCGAACGTGGGGAGCGTTTCTTGTAGAAGGGGCCGAGCTCGTTGACCGGCGTCGGCTTCCTAGGCGCGAGAGCGCCCTCCTCGAAGAACGGCGCAAGTTCAAACGCCCTGAGCGGGGGCGCCAGGAGAAGCAGCCCGGCGGCGGCGCATTTTTCGAGCAGGTCGCGGCGGGACAGGGCAAAAGCCATGGAGACCTCCTCGACGCGCAGAAGGATTGGCTCGACTGGCGTCAGCGTACTCTCCGGCGAAGCCCGACGTCAATTTCGCAAAGGTGGGCATCGTCCCCTTGCATTTTTTGCGAACGATTCGGTGTCAGGCGTTCTTCTCTTGCGCCCTCGTGATGCCGCGCGGCCATGGCCCGAAATACCGCACGGCGAGCGCGATCGGCAGACCCACATAGACGATGTGGACGAGCAGCGGCGAGGGCCAGAGGGCGGGGAGCGTCCGCTTGACGTTTGCGAGGTAGAGGGTCCGCAGCACCTGGGTCATGGGTACGACGCCGCGGTACATCACGACGAGCCACACCACTCCCCAGGCGATGCCGCTCAAAACAGGCCACTCGACCATCGCCGGAATCCGCCGGCTCAACCAGTAGAAGATCGCGGTCGCGGTCAACGCAACGGCGAAGTGCATCGCGAGGCCGAGCGCGGCTGTCGCAAAGCCGGCTTCGAAAGACGAGGGTCCCAGAATCGCCCCCGCGATCCCCTGGAGCATCCGCACGGGCGAGCTGCCGCTCGCGATCGCGATGATGACGGCGGAGGTGATGTCGAGCAGACCGCAGATCAATCCGCCCCAGAGAATCGCTCTGCCAGCGGTCCGTGGTGAATCAACCGCCGCGGTGTCGGGAACCATCAGTTTTTCGGCCTGGTCCTGGCGTCCTTCGCCTTCTCCGCAGCCTCCGCCTTCGGGCTCTCGTGCTTGCTGGAAACGACCTTGCCGTTGCCGGCGTCGATTTGAACCTCCTGGACTCCCCTCTGTCCCGCGAGCTCGATGTCGAACGAGTAGACCAGGCATCCATGCTCGGCCTCGAGCTCGGCATCCTTGACGGTCGCCTTCGACGAATCTTTAAACGTGGCCAGAGCCGTCTTCCGCGCGTCGCCCGATGTGACCTTCGCCATCGTCGCGAGCTGTTGCGGGGTGGCTCCATTCTTCGGATGAATGGTGCAGGTCGGGGATGCCGCGGACGCCGCTGCGGCGACCGCCACGAGAGACCCGAACGTGACGCAGGTAATCCGGTTCATGGACCCTCCCCTGGTCTTCCAGGGGGTGATCGTAAACCCGCCGGAGTCTCCTGCCGCCGGCCCGATAGCGCAGCGGATGGGGAGAGCCTGGAAGAACGAGAACCGTGAGCGCCGAGGTCGGGGCGATGCTGCACGGGACGACCGCTTTAGAGAATCGCTCTCTTTCCCCGGTCCGTCGCGAATCAACCACGGGGGTGTCGCTCAGGCGATGACGTTTCCACGAGGAGGTGCGGCTTCGCCGGATCTCGCAGGGGCGCCGCGTCGCAGGCACGGGCCGTTGAGGGCGAGGGGACGCCGATGGTAGTTTTCCGGGAGGCATCGGGCCTCGACCTACTCGCGCAGGAGCGACGAAATGCGACATCTGATTCTCGGCGGAACCGGAACCGTGGGAAGCGTCGTCGTCCGAGGGCTTCTCGAAAAGGGTGAGACCGTCCGCGTGTTGACGCGCAGCGCAGATCGGGCGAAGAGCCTGCCGAATGGGGCGGAGCCGGTTCTCGGGGACCTGACGGACCCGGGCAGCTACGAGAAAGTCTTTGCGGACTACGACAGCCTGTTTCTGTTGACCGCGAACGGGCCGAGCGACCTGATGGAGGGACTCGCGGCCGTCAACGAGGCGAGGCGGACGAAGGCGAAACGCGTGGTTCACCTCTCGATTCACGACGTCGAGAAGTGCCCGGAGGCGCCGCACTTCGCGAGCAAGATCGCGATCGAGCAGGCCCTGAAGGTAAGCGGGCTGCCGCACACGATCCTTCGGCCAAATAATTTTTACCAGAACGACTACTGGTCGAAGGACGTCATCCTCCAGTACGGAATCTATCCGCAACCGATCGGCGACATCGGGCTCTCGCGAGTCGACTCACGCGACATTGGTGAAGCCGCCGTTGCCGCCTTGACGCAGGACGGGCATCTGGGAAAGACCTACGCGCTCGTCGGCCCGGACGCGGTGACGGGCGCGGATTGCGCCGCCGAGTTCGGAAAAGCGCTCGGCAGGCCGGTCGTCTACGGCGGCAACGATCTGGCCGCCTGGGCGAAGAGCATGGCGCCTTACATGCCTCCCTGGGCGATCTACGACTATGCCCTCATGTACGCGACGTTCCAGGCGCAAGGCCTGAAGGCGACGCCCGCGCAGCTCGAGGAAACCCGGGTGATCCTCGGCCGCGAGCCGCGGAAGTTTGCCGACTTCGTGAGAGAAACCGTTGCCGCCTGGAAAGTCTGAGGAACGGAGAAGGCGCGAGCGTTCGATTAGAAGCCTGACCTGAAACCGGCCCTGCCGTCCCGTAAGCTCCGCCGTGGTGGAGAAAACGGCGCCGCGCGATCACCGGAAGCTCGTTTTCACCCTGGTGAATCGGCTGGGCGTCCTGTTGATCTTTCTTCTTCTGTTCGCGCGCGTCGCGGAGGACCCCTCCAGAAAGACATCGCTCATCCGCGCGGATCTTCGGGTCAGCAATCTCGTCCAGAGCGGGCGGACTCCGGGCGCTACCCGGGTGATGGTTTTCCTTTCCGACCTCAGGCGGTGGCAGACCCTCGCGGCCGGCGGCCTGATGCTCGGGCTGATTCTCGCCCTCTGGCGGCGGAAAGCGGAGGTCTTCACCCTCGCTCTCACGATGTTGCTCGGGCAAGCGCTGGTGTGGCTGGTCAAGAATCTCATTCACCGGAGTCGCCCGGAGCCCGCGAACGCGGTTGCGTTCGAAAGCAGTTACAGTTTTCCCAGCGGTCATGCATTCGCCACCTTCGTTTTCTACGGTCTCGTCTGCACGCTCCTTCTCCCCACGACCCACCGGAGGGCGCGGCCTCTTCTGATTGCCGCGAGCGCCGTTCTGGTGGGCGATCGGATTCTCCAGGGTCTATCTGGGCGTCCACTGGCCGTCGGATGTCCTGGCGAGCTACGCCGCGGGAGCGGCCTGGTTGAGCGCCGCCTCAACCGCGCTCTTCTTCTGGCGACGTCGACACGCGCCCCTGCCTCCGAAGATCCCGTATCCCCGCCTGTTGGTCCCCGTCCTTCTCGCCGGCCTCTGGTTGAGCGTCGCCGTCTCGCTTTACCGCCTGGTGCCGCTCCCCCAGCCCCATGCGGTCCCCGCGACGATCCTGATCATCCCGGCGGAGGAAATCCCCGCTCGCTGTTCGAGAAGGTGCCGACCCACAGCGAAGACCTGACCGGGAAACCCACGGAGCCGATCCACGTCGTCATCGTCAGTGCGGCCGGAGTCGTCGGGGCGATCTTTCGAAAAGCGGGTTGGCGCGAAGCCGATCCGATCGGCCTCGGCTCGATGTCCCGCGAAATCCGGTCGCTGCCGACGGATCGTCCCTACCCGCAGCAACCCCGGACGCCGTCCTTCTGGAACGGCTTGCCGAACATGCTGGCGTTCGAGCATTCGACTCCCGCCAACACGATTCGGGAGCGCCACCACATTCATTTGTGGAACACGAGCCTGATCGACGCGAACAGGGCATCGATCTGGGTGGCGACGGTGCATTTCGACCGGGGACTCCGCAGGTCCGCGTCGACTCCGGTGCCCGTCGATTCGATAGACCCTCAGGTCGATCTGCAACGCGCCTATGTTCGCGAGAGCCTTACCGCGACGGGGGACGTGGCGTCCGCCGAGGTGTTCGCCGTAACTTCCCCGACGGCGGGAAAGAACTTCGCCGGCGATCGCTTCGAGACGGACGGGAAGGCGGTCCTTCTTCGTCTCCGCTGAGTCGGGCGGATGTGATGGACGAGGGCGGACCGTCCCCCTTCCTGTCCCCGCGTCCTCGTCACTCTTGACGCGCAGCACGACCATGTGTCCTGGGAAAGCCCGGGCCGTCCTCGACGTCGGGGTGGCGCAGCGGATCGGCCCCGAAAATCAGCGTTTCAGGGCTGACGCGGTGTCGGGTCCCATATGCTGGTCTCTACTGAGCGGGCGCGAGTTTGCGTGCCTTCTTTTTTCGACGAAGGAGACCTTCGATGACTCGAAGTTTTCGCAGGCTCACAACACTTGCTGTGTGCGGGATCGTCGTTGTCTCCCTGAGGGCCGCAGCGGCCGAATTCAAGGTGTATCCGGGAGCAAAGACGGACGCCTGGGCGGCCGACGCCATGCGCAAAGGCAAGGCCGTCCTTCCCTCCGGTACCGAGAGCGAGGTGTACGTCACCCCGGATGCATACGAGAAGGTGTCTTCGTTCTACAAGCAGAACGCGCGTGAAGTTACGGTGTCCCCGGGCACGACGCTGCCGGACGGAACCCAGGTCAAGTGGAGCTTTTTCGTACTCGACAACGCCAAGGGGCTCGCGGACTCAAAACTGTGGCTGAAAGTCCAGCGGCCGTCAGTCGCAGACGCCGAGATGAAGGTGAGGGACATCACGTCCATCCAGGTGGTGCGAAAGAAATAGGGCCCGGTTTCCGTCGGGTCTGTTCAACGAAATCCGTCCCGAGCTCTCGCTCGAGCGGCTCGCAACCGCGCGTACCGGCTGCGTTGCGCACCATCCGGCGTCGACCCCATGCCCCGCCTCCCCTCACGCCGGCTCTCTCGCCCCCCCGAGTCCTTCCAGCATGGCCTCGAAGACACGGCGGATTTCCTTCTCCGAGAAGGGGCGAGCCTTACCGGACCGCTCGGCGAGCAGGCGCTCCCGGATCATCCCTTCCGCGGAGCCGATCAAGGCCGCCGCGACTGCCGCTGTGTTGAAATCCGGCGAAAAGCTTCCGTCCTTCTGGCCGCGGCGCATCAGGGCCCGCACGAGCTCCGCGAACTGGAGATAGCCCTGCGAAAGCGCGATCTCGTGGTCTGCCCCCCGCAGGCGGCGCCCCTCGAAAAGAAATAAAAACGCCAGATCCGGGTCCGTCACGAGCGCTTTCGTCACCGCGGACAGGACCGAGAGCAGCGCCCCTCGGGCGTGCGGCGCATTGCCCACGAGCGTCTGGACCTGGTCATTCAGGGGCTTCCAGCTCTCGTTGAAGATGGCCTCGAGCAGACCGGCCTTTCCGTCGAAATAGCGGACGAGCTGAGACTCCGAGGTCCCGGCGGCGCGCGCGATGGCCGCCGTCGACGCCTGCTCGTATCCGAGGCGCGCGTAGAGCTCTTTGCCGGCGGCAAGCAGGCGGGAGCGGGACGTTAGCGTCAGATCGGGGTCGATGGGCAAGGGTGCCGAATGGTAGTCCCGCGCCCACCCGCAGTCAACGCCCGGTGACTCCAGGCGTCAGTTGGCATTTTTTGTGCTTTCCGAAATGGTAGTGCTACTACCTGACAACGAGTGTATGACTACTGACACCAAGTCGTAACTCGACCAGACCAGAAAGAGGGAGGAGCAGCCCATGTTTTCCCGAGCCGTCCGGTCCCCCCGCAGCCTCGCAGCGACTCTCACGCCGCGTTCCACGCTCCGCTTCCGAACCTTCATCATTCTGACGGCGGCGGCCAGTCTCTTTGCCTGGCGGGCGCGCGCCGCCAGCCCCCCGGGAGGAACGATCACGGCGGCGGGGCCTACGCTGGCGTGGAACGGAACCGCGGCGGGGGGAAGCTCTCCGGACGGCGAAACCACCTGCGTCGAAGGCGTTAATTGCGACACGTTCACCCTGACTCTCGATCCGCTCTCCGACTGGACGGGCAAGATCGTCAACGTGAAGATCGACTGGTCGCTTGCGGTGGACGACTACGACCTCTACATTCACAAGGGGTCCAATGCCGGCCCTGTCGTCGGAAGCTCGACGGGCGGCGCGCCCAGCACCGAGGAGGCGGCCTCGATCGACCCGTCCACGACGGGGACGGGGGCGTACACCGTCCACGTCGTTTACTTTTCGGTCCCCCCCGGTGTTGACCAGTATCGGGGCAGCGCGGCCGTCGCGGCCAAAGCCGGGAGCCGGAGCGCCATTTACGTCAAGGGCGGCCTG
>JBBQDF010000067.1:0-9679 GCA_038319475.1 Thermoanaerobaculia bacterium | reverse complement strand
TCATGGAGACCTGCATCTGCGCGAAGGTTTCCGCCTTCAGCAGCCTGTGCGTGTTGAGCGCGATGGCGAACCGGGCGAGGTCGATGGCGGTCGAAACGAGGCCGCCCCCGGGGACCTTGTTGCTCGTATCCGCGAGGTCCGCATTGCGAATTTCGCCGTTCGATGCTTTCGCGTAGCCTCGCGCGCGATGCGGGACGACCGCGGCCTCGTCGTCGATCCGCGTCCGTTCCATGGCGGCGGGGCCGGTGACGGTTTCCCGAATGAAGTCGGCGTAGGACTTTCCGGACGCGCCCTCGACGACGCATCCCAGGACGACGTAGCCGTACGTCGAGTACGTGTAGGACGCGCCGGGGTCGTGCACGAGAGGGTCCGATTTGAACGCTTCGAGCGACGCGGAGACGCTGTCGTAGTGACGGGTGCTGTTGAAGTTCTCGTCCTCCTTGTAGTGGCGGATCCCGCTCAAGTGGCCGAGGAGCTCCCTCGACGTGATCGGCTTCGACTTTTTCGGAAACGCCGGGCAGGCGCCCTGGATGGGTGCGTCGAGGTCGAGCCGGCCGCTCTCCGCCAGGCGCATCGCGGCGACGGCCGTGATCGGCTTGGAAATCGAGCCGAGCCGCCAGACCGTGGTCGCCGTGAACGGCACGAAGTTTTCGACATCCGCAAACCCGTACCCGGCGGACCATCGGACTTCGTTTCCGAGAACGACCGCCACGGAGAGTCCGGAGATGCCCTCCAAGCTGATCTGGGCGGCGATGGCCGCCTGCACGCGCTCGGCCGATTCCCCGAGCGGGGCGGCAGCGGTCTGCCCGGGCGATGGCGAAGCGGTGAGCGCGAGCGCCAGGATGGGTCCGAAACTTTTGAGAAAAGTCCTCATGCACGTTCCTCCGTCGTCATTTTCGAATCCAACGCGCGCGCCGCCGCCTCGCTCGCGCCGGCGCGCCTGGCCGTTGCGAGTCCCACCGCGATGACCGCGAGCAGCGCGGCGCCCTGGGCGAGAACCCCCCGATGAAACGGCTCGCGATTCCAGGCGAACTCGAAGGTGTGCCGGCCCGCCGGAACCGCGAGGGCGAGGTCGCGCGCATTCGCGACGACGAGGCGCGCAGGAGCGCCGTCCAGCCGGGCGCGCCAGGCCCCGAAATAGGTGCGGGAGAAGATCACGTGCCCCGACGACGGCGCGTCGACCGCTCCGGACGCTCCTTGCGCGGTGACGGTGGCGACGGAAAGAGCCGCGTCGCGTCCGTTTTCCACGGCCGGGCCGCCGGGCGCACCCGGAAGAACGACTTGCGTTACGGGATCGAAAGCGTCCGAGCGGATGAGCTCGATCGCCGCGGAGAGAGAGGGCCGACGGAGGGCCCGCGACGCCCATCGGACCTCGGGCAGAGGCATATCCGCCTCATGGAGAACGAGGTGCCGCCCGGCGACCACCACGCCCGTCACGGGGTGAAAGAGGGGAAACTTCTCTTCCTCTCCTGCCAGCGCCCAGCGCGCGCCCCCGACCCGCAGCAGACGGCTCTTTTCCGCGTCGGTCGATGCGTGTGCCGCCTCGTCGGACAGCCGGTTGAACCAGCCATAGGAGCCGTCGGGATCCCGGTCGAACAGGTACGAGAGACCGAACGCCTGTCCGGTCGAAGGGAGAAGCTCCTGCGCGAGCGCCCGCGCGTAGGGCTCGAAACGCGGGAGCCCGCGGCGCCCGGGCGGGGCCTCGAAGTCGGGCAGCGGCAGATCGGGAGACGCGTAGAGCCTGCCCCTCCCGCGGATCGCCGCGAGAAGTTGCGGCGGGCGGGCGACGTCTTTCGCGCTTGCCGACACGAAGAGGGGAAGGCCCGACGGTAAGGCGAGCGCGGTGCAGAGCAGCGCGAGCGCGAAACCCGGCCGCGACGGTCGCCGCCCGAAATAGAGGATCGCGAGGAGCAGGACGGCCACGATGCCGAACGCGGCGTCTCCGCGGACGGAACCGCGAAACGCCGCCAGCATGTCCTCGCGGGAAAGCCCTCCGGGCAGACGCGGAGCGAGCCACCGGTCGAGCCACCCCCCGTGCCCGGAAAGGGCGAACGCGGCGGCGTAGAGGAGAAGGGTCCCGCCGAATAGCGCCGCGGCGGGACGGCGGGAGCGGGCGACGCGGAAGCGGTCGGAAGCGAATCCGGCGAGCAGGGCGACGCAGAGCGTCGTCAGCAGGTAGAACTTGATGGGATATCGCAGCCGCCGGAGAAAACCGACGGAGAAGAGCACCCGGTAGAAGGGAAGCGCCAGTCCCAGGCTGAAGAGCCAGGTCGTCACGGCGGCCGCCGCCAACGCGATCGTCCGCCGGTTCCAGAAATCCCGCCGGATGGCCGCCGCCCCGACGGCGAGGAGCGGAACGACGCCGAAGGTGACACACCAGATGTACACGAGCTCGGGCTCGCCATTGGAATGCGTCCAGTTCATGCCACTGCCGAACGTGGAAGGGTCTCCGCCGAACCGCGGAAAGAGCCATTCGACCATTCGAAGAGGGAGAAACGGTGACGCGCCGAAGGCCTTCTGCGAGTAGAGATGCTGGCCTCGATACGTCAGGGAGAAAACCGCGCGCAGCGGCAGGAGGAGCGCAGCGGCGAATCCGAGCGCCACGAGCACGGCGCCCGCACCCCCGGCGGCCACCGCGAGGAGACGCGAGCCGCGGCGCGTTTCCGGCCGGCCGGCGGTCTCGAGCACGGCCAGGAAACCGGCGAAGATCCCGGTGAGAAGCGAGAGGGCCGGCTCGCCGGCGAGCAGTTGCAACCCGAACGCGAGCCCGGTCGCCTCCGCGGCGCGTGCGGTCTCCGCCGCCGAACGGGCCGCCGTGACGCCGAGCACCGCCGCCGCGCACCAGGGCAGCCACGCGGCCGACGCGCTCGAATTGAAGAACGCGGAGCCGTAGGAAAGCATCATCCCGGAGAAGGCGTACGCCGCTCCGGCGAATAGAGACCCGCCCGCGGAGATGCCGAGCCGGGCCGCGAGAAGCCGCGCCCCCAGAAACGCCCAGAGCACGTGCAGAAGGTAGTGGAGGTTGAACGCCGCCGGGGGCGAGACGACCCGTTCCAGCAGGATGGTGGGATAGAGCAGTACGGCGTTCGGGTTGGCGAGGAGCGGTTCTCCTCCGGACGCCATCGCGTTCACGAACGGGACCCGACCCGCGTCGAGCGAAGCCATCGCCACCCGACGCCACGGCCAGTGCGTGATCTGCGCGTCGCGGAATACGAGCACACGGGAGCCCAGTATCTCGGGCAGGAGCGGCAGAGCGAAAAGTAGAGCCACGCCGAGGGCCGTCGAGACGGTGCGCAGGCGCGGGGACATCGGGAGGAGTTTATGGGACGCGCGACGGGGACGGAGTCGGGGGGAGTGGTTCAGCCGGGGACTTGGGGGGTGCCCTGGGCGCGCGCGGATGAATTTACCTTTGGGCTGACTTTCCGCGTAGTCGGGCGCGCGTGGGGCGCGCGCGCCCGACTACGGATCGCCGCGCTCTTTCCGCGCTGCGCGCGGGACGCGGCTCGCGCTCTTTCCGCGCTGCGCGCGGGACGCGGCTCCATAATGCAGAAATGCGGGCCGCCTTCCCGGATCTTGTCGCGCCGCGCGCCGGGTTGGGCGTCGTCGGAGCGTTTCTTCTGGTTTCGCTCTGCTTCACGGGGCAGTTTCCCCCCTTCGCCAATCCCAACGAAGCGTCGCGTTACGCGGCGGTGTTCTCGGCGGTCGAATCGGGAACCTTCCGGATCGACGACGCGCTCGCAGTCGTCGGGCAGACCGAGGACAAGTCGGTCTCCGAAGGGCATTTCTATTCCAACAAGGCGCCGGGACTGGCGCTCGCGGCGACACCCGTCTATCGCGCATTGCGCATCCTCTTCCCGCGTCCGACCTCCGCCTTCGCGCCCATCTGGCTTCTGCTCCGGATCCTCGTGGTCACGTCCGTCTGCTGCGTGGCTTTCGAGGGTCTCCGGCGGCGGCTGGCGGCGCGCCGTCCGGCGGCCGCGTCCCTGGTCGTGGCGGCGCTCTCCTTCGGCACCCCCCTGCTCTTCTACGGCCGGACGTTTTTCAGCCACGCCTGGACGGCGGCGGTGCTCTTTCTGTCGCTCGAGGCTATCCGGCGCGCGGAGGCGGCGTCTGCCTCCCGGCGGGTCGGGGCTCTCCTCTGGACGGCCGGATTTCTGGCGGGCTGGGCGGCCATTTCCGAGTATCCGGTGGCGCTCCTCGCGGGACTGCTCCTCGTACGCGCAAGCGCTCGGCGGGCTTTTCGAAACGGAGCGTTTTTCGCCGCGGGCCTCGTTCTTCCGCTCGCGGTCCTGATGACCTATAACGCGATCTGTTTCGGGTCTCCCTTCGTCCTTTCCTCCGCGCGTGAAGCCTTCCCGGAGTTCTCACAGCTTGCGGGACAGGGTCTGTTCGGATTCCGGCTGCCCGACCCGCGGGCCGCCGTCGGGCTGCTGTTTCATCCCGCGCGGGGGCTGTTCCTGTTCTCGCCCTTTCTCCTTTGGGCCGTGCCGGGCTTTTTGGCGTGGGGCCGGAGCGGAGAAGAGCGCGCGGACCGTGCCTTCTGCCTGATCGCCTGCATCGTGTTTTTCCTGGCCATGTGCGCATATCCGAACTGGCACGGAGGGTGGTCGCTAGGGAGCCGTTACCTGATGCCGCTTCTCTTTTTCCTTTCACTCGCGGTGGCCCGCGCCCTGGATTCCCCGCGTTCGCGGTGGCTGTTCGCCGCCGCGGCCGCGTTCTCGATCGGGGTGCATTTTCTGGAGGCACTCGCGTGGCCCTACTTCCCCCTGGCGCTCGCGTGGCCTCCGCGCACGGGCTCACTCTGGTTCCTCGCGAACGGGTGGCTCGCTCCGGCGCAGGCGGGGATCCCCGCTCCGGTCGCGCTCGCGGTCGCTCTCGCCGCGTCGGCCGTCGCACTCGCCACGGTGATTTCAGGACTCGCGGGCCCGCGCCGCCGCTCGCTCCTCGCGGTCGCGGTGGGCCTCTCCCTCTTCGGCGCCACCCTCGCGCTCGCGCCCCCTCCCTCGAAGGAAGGCCTCGAGTTTCGCGAAGGGCTTCTCGCCAGGAAGGAGCGCGCACACCGCGCGGCTCCGGGCGGCAGGCCGCCCGTCGACGGCGGCCGAACCGTCCGCTGAGAGTCAGCCCGCGAAGGCCGGGGCGGTCAGGGCAGAATCTCGAACACCTTCCACACGGGAATCCATCGCCCCCCGCGCCGGATCGCGGACGCCGAGTGGAAGCGCAGGCGAAACGACGCCAGCGGCGGAATCGTGCGCGGCCCCAGCCGGCCTCCGGTCCCGTCGAAGTCGTAGAGGCGGGATTGCAGCGTCTGGAAATACGCCTCCGTCGGGACGGGCGCCGCCGGATCTCCCGTCAGAAGCGCGGGCCTGTCGAGGTACCCGGCGTAGTCGTTGAGGCGCGGGACGAGGTCGGTCGCGAGCACCCATCGCGCCCTCCGGGACCGGGCGAGCGCGAGCGCTTCGGCCTCCGTCGGCGCCAGAAAAAAACGGATGGAGTCGAGAAAGCCGTAGCCGAAATTGTTTGCCACGACCGGCAGCTCGGCGTTGTAGAGGACCAGGTGTCCGAGCGACCACGGCGCGAGAACCGAAGAGACCAATGACAGGTCTCCGACCGATGACAGGTCTCCGGGCGGGCGGATGTCGAGAAGACGCGAGTCATACGCGCCGACGGGGTGGGGCAGCTCCTTGCGCATCCACTCGAGCGTCGCGAACAGGTCGGAGCCGGGCACGCGGACCGCCTTCCACTCTTCGACGAGACCGAAGAACATCGGCTGCATCAGGAAAAAAACGACCAGCAGAAAGACCGCCCGCTGCCGCACCGGAAGCCCGCCGATCCGCTCCCTGGTCCAGCGCGCCGATTCCACGAGCGCGACCGCCGCGAGCAGCGCGGCGTAATAGACATTCAGGCGCTGCGAGATCGCGAGCACGAGCGTCACCGCGGCCCAGACGGCGAGCGCGGCGTGCCGCCCGGGGTTTTCTCCCCGGACAAACCGCCAGGCCCACACCGCCGCGACGACGGGGGAGAGGAAAAATGCCGCCGAGAGACTCGTCCAGGCGAGGCCCGGCCCGTCGACGAAAAGCGGCCGCGCTTCGAAGATGCCCTTCAACCAGTCCCGGGGGTAGGAAACGTACCCGGAATCTCCCGCCACTTCGCTCGTCGTTCCGAGGACGTAACCGACTCCCCGCGCGAGTCCGAGCACCAGGGCGGGCGCATACGGGAGAAGTTCCGCGACGGCGGCACCGACCGCGAGGCCGCGAATGAGAGCGTCCCGGCTGCCCCAGTCCATCTGCCGGCGGGAGGCGCGAAGCGCCGTGTCGATCGCCACCGTCCCGCCCGCCAGAGCTCCCAGAAAGAGCGGCTGAAAGAATCCGAAGGAGACGTAGGTGAGCGGGGGGCGAAAGTTGCCGAGCCAGAACGCGGTGGCGGCGGCCACGAGAATCGCCGGAAGCGCGAGGACCAGTAGCGCCGGGCGAAGGATGCTCTCGCGGGTGCGCGCGGCCTCGAGCGCGAGCGCCAGGGCAAAAATCGCGCCCCAGTAGATCGCCCCCTGCCAGGCGAGCACGGCTGCGGCGAGCGCCAGGCCGGCGGCGGCCTCGCGCAGCGCGCCCCCGCGCGGGTCCCGGGCACCGGGCGAGCGCGCGCGGAGAAACAGCAGCAGCGCCAGCGAGCCGAAGAAGGACTCGGCCGCGTGTTGGTCGGTGTGGCCGTACTGTGTCCACAGGATGTGCCCCGGGCACACGGCGAGAAAAAAAGCGCACACGATCGCCCCGGCCGCGCCGAAGAGCTCCGCCCCGATCGCCCCGGCGACGAGGATCGTGCCGGCGGCGAGCGCGGGAGGCACCCAGGCGGCTGTGCGCTCGATCTCCTCGGGAGCGGCGCCCGCCCCGTGCAGCACGCGCGCGGGCGCCGCCAGCAGCAGGTCGTACAAAGGAGGCCAGATGGGAACGCCGCCCGAGGGAAAGTTCATCAGGGGATCGAAGACGATCGTCCGCGGGAAGTGGGCGACGGCAAACCGGGTGCGGCGCAGGTGGTAGTTGTCGTCGGATCCGAGCGCACGCACGCGCGATCCGGCGGCGAGCTGCCTTCGCGTCGAGAGGCGCAGCCCGAATCCGAGAAGCGCGGCCGCGAGGAGGACGGCGACCGTCACACCGCGGGGAATTTTCATGTGCGTGATTATGCGGCGGGGACGGAGGCCGGGGAACGGGAGCCGAGCGACCAGAGGGAGCGAGACGGCCGCGGTACTCCGCGGTCAACTCGATGGGGCATCGAAAAGTCGACGCAAACCGATAGCTGACGGCTGAAACCTCCAACTCCCGTATCATTCCTCCACACCGTGAAATTGTCCGTGCTGATGCCCGTCTACAACGAGGCGCGCACTATTGACGAGGTCCTGCGCCTCGTCTGCGCCGTGCCCATCGAGAAGGAGGTCCTCGTCGTCGACGACGGCTCGACCGACGGGACGCGGGACCTCCTGGCCCGGTGGGACGGGAGAGCCGGCGTGCGCGTGATCCTGCACGAGAGCAACCGGGGCAAGGGCGCCGCGCTGCGCACGGCACTGGCGGAGGCGCAGGGCGAGGTGCTCATCATTCAGGACGCCGATCTCGAATATGACCCGGCGGAATACCCGAGCCTGCTGCGCCCGATCGAGATGGGCCGCGCCGATGTGGTGTTTGGTTCGCGCTTCCGGGGAAGCGCCGAGAACCGCGTCCAGAATTTCTGGCATACCGTCGGAAACCGTGTCCTGACGTTGATTTCGAATGTCGTGACCGACCTGAACCTGACGGACATGGCGACCTGCTACAAGGCCTTTCACCGGCGCGTCGTCCCCGTTCTTCTGGATCTCGAGCAGCGCGGGTTCGGAGTCGATGCCGAGATCACGGTGAAGGTCGCCCGCGCCGGATTTCGCCTCTTCGAGGTGCCGGTTTCGTATTTCGCCCGGTCCCGCGCGGAGGGAAAAAAGATCCGCTTCCGCGACGGCGCCTCGGCGCTTTCGGCCCTGCTGCGCCACCGCTTCGAGCGGCGCCCGGCGCGTTGAAGCGCTTCTTCTTTCCGGCAGCGGCGGCTCTGGCCGCGATCGTGTCCCTGTTTCTGGTGCGGGATCACACCCGCGACGACTCCCTCTCCTCCGACGAGCCCGTGCACATCCTCGCGGGGTACCTCCAGGTCTTCGCGAGGACCGCGATCGTCAACATCGAGCATCCCCCGCTGATGAAGGAGCTGGCCGGCCTCGGCCTTCTGGCGGTGCCCGTCGCCGCGCCTCCTGCGCGGGTGCCGCTCGGTCTGGCATTCACGACCTGGGGACACGCGTTCCTTTTTGAAGGACCGGTCTCACCCGACGCGATCGCCACCGCCGCACGCGCCCCTTTTCTGCTCGTCTTCGGGGCGCTCCTCGGGGTGGTCTACTTTGCGGCCCACTCGCGCTGGGGAGGGGCCGCGGCCCTGTTTGCGACGGCGCTGCTCGCCTTCGACCCCAACCTGGTCGCGCACGCCGGGGTGGTGCACACCGACCTCGGGGCGGCGCTCGCGTTCCTGGCCACGGTGCTCGCCTGGGACGCGGCGCAACGGCGCCCGACGGCCGGGCGAGTCGCCTTCGCGGGCGCCGTTCTGGGTCTCGCGCTCGCGACGAAGTTCTCCGCGATCTACCTCGCTCCCATCCTGCTGCTTCAGGGGCTTCTCGGCCTGCGAGGTTCCGCTCACGAAGCGCGCGGGCTACTCATGAGGCTGGCGGCGGCGGGGGGCATCGCGCTCGCGGTCCTTCTCGCCGTCTACGCCGCCGCCTCCTGGCGGATGGATCCCGCGGAACAGCGGCAGGTGATCCACGAAATGGTCGCGCTGCGTGGCGCGCCCCGTCTCTCCTCCGCGATCGAGGAGCTCGCCCGCGTCTGCCCGCCGCTCGGGCATTACGCGGGGGGACTCGCCTCCGTGTTCCGCCAGAACGCGGAAGGGGGAGGCGTCAACTTCCTCTTCGGGAGCGTGTCGGTCCACGGATTTCCGTCCTACTTTTTCGTCGCGTTTCTCGTCAAGAGCACCCTCGCGTTCCTCGCCGCGGCGGCGATTGCGCTCGCGGCGGTCGCGCGCGACCCGGAAGCCCGCCGGGAGGCCCGCCTCTTCCTGCTCCCGCCGGCCGTGCTCTTTCTCGCGTCGATGGGAGCGAGCTACAACATCGGGATCCGGCACATGCTCCCGGTGTATCCGTTTGTGGCGCTCGCCGCGGCCGGGGCGCTCGAGCGGGCGCGGCGGCGTGGATTCCGTCCCGCGGCGGCCGCGCTCGTGGTCCTGCCCCTCCTCTCGGCGGTCGAGCTCGCGCGAATCCATCCGCACGAGCTCTCCTACTTCAACGCGCTCGCCGGCGGGCCCGAGCACGGCCGCAGGATCCTTTCGGATTCAAACGTCGACTGGGGCCTCGATCTCAAGCGGCTCTCGACGGAACTGAAGCACCGGAGAGCGCAGGCGCCGACGGTCGTCTACTTCGGAGGCGATGACGTGCCTTTTCGCGTCGGCGTTCCCGAGTTCGCCGCGGAGCCCGTCGTCCGCGGGGATCTCGTCGCGATTTCGGCGTTCGAAGAAGCCGTGGGGCCCGAGTTTTACGCGTATCATGGCGTACCGGTGGTTTCAGGCGCCCTCGAAAGGCTCCGGCGGGAGCTCGCCCGGCGGGGCCGCCTGGTCGGACGCGTCGGGTACT
>JBBQDF010000066.1:0-9722 GCA_038319475.1 Thermoanaerobaculia bacterium | reverse complement strand
GGGCTCGGAGAAGCCGTCCTTGAGCCCCTCGGGGAACGCGGTCCCGCAATAGATGCAATGCTCCATCCGCCAGGCGGCGATCCGGCGGCCGCAGTTCGGGCACACGGGGCCGGATGACTTGGTTACGGGGCTGACCATCCCATCGATCATAGAAGCTTTTTGAGCCGAGGCCTCCGTTATGCTCGGAGAATGACCTCGAGGATCGCCGTCGGGCTGCTCGGCGCCACCGGTACGGTCGGCCAGCGGTTCGTTGAGAGGCTCCACGGCCATCCATGGTTCGAAATCGCCTGCGTGGCGGCCTCGGATCGTTCGCGCGGGCGCAGCTACGGCGAAGCGGCGCACTGGCGGCTCCCGTCCGCGATCCCCGCCGGCGTGGCCGGCATGAAGGTGTGCGGACCTCTCGACGAGCTGCCCTGCCGAGTGGTCTTCTCGGCTCTCGATACCAAATTGGCGCGGGACGTGGAGCCGGAGCTCGCCCGGCGCGGGCTCCTCGTTTTCTCGAACGCCTCCGCCTTCCGAATGGAGGACGACGTTCCGCTCCTCCTCCCCGAGGTCAATCCAGGCGCGATCGCGATCCTGGAGCGGCAGCGGCGGGAACGAAGCTGGACGGGAGGGATCGTCACCAACGCGAACTGCTCGACGATCGTCCTCGCCCTGGCTCTCGCGCCCCTGCACCGCGCCTTCGGGATCGAGCGCGTCTTCGTGACCACCCTGCAGGCGGTTTCGGGAGCGGGGTATCCCGGAGTGCCGTCGCTCGACATCCTCGGCAACGTGCTGCCCGACATTCCCGAAGAGGCGGCGAAGATCGAGCGGGAGACGCGAAAGATCCTGGGAGACCTGGCGGGAGACCGCATCTCGCCCGCCGGTTTCCAGATTTCGGCGATGACGTATCGCGTTCCCGTCGAAGACGGACACACGGAGTCAATCTCCTTAAAACTGCGGCGGACAGCGAACGCCGCGGAGGTCGTGGCCGCCTGGGAGGAGTTCCGGGCACCGGACGGTGTGCGCGGCCTTCCGTCGGCGCCGGACAGGCCGGTCGTCGCCCTCTCCCTGCCGCACCGCCCGCAACCGAGACGCGACGTCGACACCGGCGGCGGGATGTCGGTCGTCGTCGGCGGCTTGACCCCCTGCGCGGTGCTCGACTGGAAGTTCACGGCGCTCGGGCACAACACGATCCGAGGCGCGGCCGGCGCCTCGGTCTTGAATGCCGAATACGCCTCCAGTATCGGTCTCGTCGGCGGGCCGTGATCGTCCAGAAATTCGGCGGCACTTCCGTCGAAGACGCGGCCGCGCTCCGGCGACTCTCCGGAATCGTTCGGGGTGCGCACGCTCGCGGGGAAAATCCGGTGGTGGTCGTGTCGGCGATGGGGCACACCACGGACCGTCTGGTCGCCGCGCTCGCCCGCGCCGCGGCCGGAGACGAGCGCGAGGCGAAAAGAATCCTGATCGACGAGGTGGCGCGTGTCACCCTGACCGCAACGGGAGAGATCTTCGGCGCCGGCGCCCGGGAGGTCGATGCCGCCCTGGCGCCTCTCTTCACCGAGCTCGATCGGATGGCCGGAGCGGTGGCCGTGCTGCGTTCCGTCCCGCCCGAAGCGCGCGACCACTTCCTCGCGCAGGGCGAGCTCATCTCCTCTCTTGTGGTCTCCCGAGTGCTCGCACGGGACGGACTGCCGGCGGTCTGGGTCGACGCGCGCGACGTGCTCGTCACGGACGCGCACTTTGCCCGGGCGCATCCCGCCTTCGAAGCGACGGCCGCCTGCGCGCGGCAACGGCTGGGCGGGCCCGCGGGGCGCGGAGAGATCCCGGTGGTGGCGGGATTCGTCGGGGCGGCTGCCGACGGGCGCACGACCGTGCTCGGCCGCGGAGGGTCGGACTACAGCGCCGCGATCTTCGGCGCCTGCCTGGACGCGTCGGTCGTCGAGATCTGGACGGACGTCGACGGGATGATGACCGCCGACCCCCGCATCGTGCCGCAGGCGCGGGTGCTCGAGACTCTTTCCGCGGCCGAGGCGTCGGAGCTCGCCTACTTCGGAGCGCGTGTGCTCCATCCATCGACCCTCGCTCCCGCCGTCGAAAAAGGCATTCCGGTCCGGGTGCGCAACGCCCGCAATCCGGAGGGCCCGGGGACGGAGATTCGCGCCGGCGCTCCCGCCGTAACGGAAGACGTCCGCTCGATCGCGTG
This sequence comes from Thermoanaerobaculia bacterium, assembly GCA_038319475.1. Taxonomy (GTDB): domain Bacteria; phylum Acidobacteriota; class Thermoanaerobaculia; order UBA5066; family Gp7-AA6; genus JALYUA01. The sequence goes on along the minus strand of JBBQDF010000066.1, from coordinate 7,537 downwards.
CAAACGCGGAATCGCGACGGTGGACATCTCGACCAGCCGTATGCTGCTCGCGGCGGGGTTTCTCCGGACGATCTTCGACGTTTTCGCCCGGCACGAAACCGCCGTCGACATGGTCTCGACTTCCGAGGTCTCCGTCTCGGTCACCGTCGACGAGGTCGACCGTCTGTCCGAGATCCGCGCGGAGCTCGAGGCCGTCGCGGACGTGGAGGTGGCGGGCGGCCGCGCGATCGTCTGCCTCGTGGGAGAGAATCTGAAGTTCACCGCGGGAATCGCCGCGCGGATCTTCCGCGCAGTCGAGGACGTGAACGTGCTGATGATTTCCCAGGGCGCCTCGCGCCGCAACGTTTCCTTCGTCGTCGCCGAAGAGGATGTCGATCGGACCGTCCGCCTTCTGCACGACGAGTTCTTCGGCGCCGAGACGCGGTAGCGATGCGGGTCGGATTGGTCGGGGCGGGGAAAATGGGCCTGGAGGCGGGGGCGGCCGCGGAGGCGCGGGGCCATCACGTCGTGTGGACACTCGGCTCCGCCGACAATCCCGACGCGCGGGGTCTGACGTCCGAGCGCCTCGCCGGGGCGGACGTCGTCTTCGAGTTCACGTCGCCCCAGGCGGTGATCCGGAATCTGCTCCGCCTCGCGGAAGCCGGGGCGCGGGTGGTCTGCGGCACGACCGGCTGGGACCGCGAGCTTCCCCGCGTCTCGCAGGCGTTCCTTTCCGGGAGCGGAGCGCTGGTCCACGCGTCCAATTTTTCAGTCGGGGTTCGCCACATGTTCGAACTCGCGGGCGTAGCGGCGCGTCTCTTCGGGCCCGCGGGTTACGCGGCGTACCTGGTCGAGGAGCATCATGCCGAAAAGCGCGACGCGCCCTCGGGAACCGCTCGCCGGATCGCGGCGATCGTGGAGGCCGCGACCTCCCGGCCGCTGACGGTCGCGAGCGTTCGCGCGGGGACGATTCCGGGGACACACCGGCTCGTCTTCGAGTCCGCCGACGACGAGGTGGAGATCGTCCACCGGGCGCGGGGGCGCGGCGGCTTCGCGCGCGGCGCGGTCTGGGCGGCCGAACGGATCGCGGGCCGCTCCGGGGTTTTCGAGTTCGGCGAACTGCTCGCGGAGATCGGGAAGGAGGTCTCGTGAAGGGTTCCGGCAAGCGGGTCGAGTGGCGGGGATGCGGCACGGCTCTGGTGACGCCCTTCGACGACCGGGGGCGGATCGATTTCGGTGCGATCACCCGGCTGGTCGAGTGGCAGATCTCCGAGGGGATCGATTTCCTCGTCCCGTGCGGGACGACCGGGGAGGCCTCGACTCTCTCCGGAGACGAGCGAAAGGCGGTGACGGCCGCCGTGGTCGCGGCAGCGAGCGGCCGCGTTCCCGTGATCGCCGGCGCAGGCGGCAATCACACCGCCAAGGCGGTCTTCTGGGCGCGGGACGCCGAGGCGGCGGGCGCCGACGGCATCCTTTCCGTCACGCCCATGTACACGCGTCCGAGCCCGGACGGCCTCTTTCGACATTATTCGGCGATCTCCGACGCTTCGCGCCTGCCGATCCTCGTCTACAACGTTCCCGGCCGGACGGGGACGGACCTGGATGTCGAGACGATCCTGCGGCTTTCGGAGATTGCCAACGTCGTGGGATTGAAGGAAGCCTCGCCGAACTTCGGAAAGATTGCGCGGCTCCTGACGCTGCTGCCCGCTGACTTCTCTGTCTTCTCGGGCGACGACGCCACCGCCCTCGCATTGATCGCTCTCGGCGGCCGCGGTCTCATCTCGGTGGCGTCAAACGAAATACCGGGCGAGATGCGGTCGCTCGTCTCTCAGGCGCTCGAGGGAGACTGGACGGGAGCGCGCAAGATGCAGGCCCGCTGGCTGCCTCTCATGGAAATGAATTTCTGGGAATCGAGCCCGGGCCCCGCCAAGTGCGCGCTTGCGCTGATGAAGAAATGCGGCGAGACGCTACGCCTGCCTCTCGCGCCGGTGCGGGAGGACACGCGGCGCCGGATCGAGGCGCTGCTGGCCGGGTTGAAGCTCTCGGCCCGGCGCAGCGGGGCGCGGAGATGACGGGCTCGCTCGCGGAGAGGATCGCGGAGGCGTACGCCTCTCCGCAGGGCCATTCGCAGGATGTTCTCCGCGCTCTCTTCCGGGAGTTGAAGGCGGGCTTAAACGACGGAACGGTTCGCGCGGCGACGGTCGAGAACGGACGATGGACCGTTCACGCCTGGGTCAAGGAGGGGATCCTGCTGGGGTTCCGGGCGGGAGGGGTCGTGCGGGCGCTGCCCGCTTCAGACTTCCCGTTCTTCGACAAGGACACGATGCCGCTCAAGCGATTCGACGGCCGGGCAGAGGTCCGCATTGTTCCCGGCGGGACCGCCGTTCGTGACGGGTGCTATCTGGGACCCGGCGTCACGATCATGCCGCCCGCCTATGTCAACGTCGGCGCCTACGTCGGGGCCGGCTCCCTGATCGACTCCCACGCGCTCGTCGGCTCCTGTGCGCAGGTCGGCGAGCGCGTCCACATCTCGGCCGGAGCGCAGATCGGGGGCGTGCTCGAGCCCGTGGGTCAGATGCCGGTCATTCTGGAGGACGACGTTTTAGTCGGGGGTAACTGTGGGATTTACGAAGGCGCGATCGTGCGTCAGGGTGCGGTTCTCGCGAGCGGCGTCATTTTGACCGGCGGCACTCCGGTGTACGACCTGGTCCGAGGCGAGGAGTATCGCCGCGCGCCGGGGCGGCCCCTCGAGATCCCTGCCGGAGCGGTGGTCATTCCGGGCGCGCGCGCGGTCCGCGAGGGCCGCGGACCGGAATGGGGTCTCTCGTTGCAGACCCCGGTCATCGTGAAATACCGCGATGAAAAGACGGATGCCTCGACCGCCCTCGAAGATGTGTTGAGATGAGATCGCGCGACGTACGACGGAACACCGGGAACTGAAACTTTAAGGGAGAGCTCCAATGAGCGGACCTTCCAGGCACGATGGATCGCACTGGGACGCGGCGGCGCTCCGCCAGGAGCGCGAAGACGGATGGTTCCGCGAGCACGAGGCGGAGATGATCGAAGCCGCGCGAATTCGAAGGGCGGGCTCGAATCCCGTGATCGCGCGGGCGGCCGCGGGAGAGGGCGCCGTGTCGCGACGGTGTCCCAACGACGGAGCGACGATGGCGCTCGACCGGATCGAGGAAATCGCAGTCGACCGCTGCGGGACGTGCGGCGGGATTTTCTTCGATCGAGGCGAGCTCGAAACCCTTCTTCTGCGCCACGACGGGCAGAGGCGCGGATTCTTCCGGAAGCTGCTCGGCTTCGAGGACGCGGGGTAGCTTTACTTAAGAACCCTCAGGCCTTCGCGGCCTTCCTTCCTCCGCCCATCGCGGCGACCTGCTGGAAGTAGGAGGCGAACGCCGCGATTCCGCCTTTCGCCTGCGACCAGTCGAAGTTCTCGTTGGGCGCGTGGTACCCGTGCTCGGGAAGCGAGAGCCCGAGGAAGAAGACCGGGACCTTGAGCACCTTCTCCATCGAGAGGACCGCTCCGATCGAGCCCCCCTCGCGCACGAAGACCGGCTCCCTGCCGAACGCGAGCTTGATCGCGGATCGGATCGCGTCCGCGTATGGCCCCGTCGTCTTGCCCTGATACGCGGGCAGCGCATGCTCCGCAGAGATCTTCACATCCGGGTTCCTGGCCTTAACGAAGTCCGTTACCAACTTCACGATCTTCTTCGGGTTCATGTCGGGGACCAGGCGGCAGGACACGATCGCGGTGGCCTTCGGCGGGATGATCGTCTTGACTCCCGGCCCCTGATAGCCGCCCGCGATGCCGTGAACCTCGAAGGTCGGCATCATCCAGATGCGCTTCATCACTTCGAGGGCGTCGTCGACGCGCAGCGTCTTGTACAGATGGTCCTTCTTGAATCCGGCGACGGTGAAGCCGCAGTTCTCCAGATCGGAAAGCTCCTTGCGGGTCGGAGGGACCACGTCGGCATAGAAACCGGGGATCTTCACTTTTCCCGTTTTCCCGTCGACGCATTCGGCGATTAACTGGCACATTTCCGTGACCGGGTTGCGCGCGGCGCCGCCGGCCGTCCCGGAGTGCTGGTCCGTCTGGCCGGTCTGAAGGTCGAAGCGGAGACCCTGCAGCCCGCGCAGACCGGCGGGCTGGGCCGGACGTTCCCGGGAGACCCAGACGGTGTCGGAAACGACGACCGAGTCGGTGGCGAAATCCTTCGCGCGGCCCGCGATGGTGGTCTCGAAATGGGGGCTGCCGATTTCCTCTTCGAACTCCCAGAGGAAATGGATGTTCGCCCCGACCCCGTTGTCAAACGCGTATTTCGCGCCGAAGAGCGCTGTGATCGCGGGACCCTTGTCGTCGGTCGTGCCGCGCCCGAAGTAGCGGTCGCCCTGCTTGACGAACTCAAACGGAGAGGTCTTCCAGTCCGGGCCCTCCGCGGGCTGCACGTCCAGATGGTTGTAGACGGTCACTGTCGGAAGCGCGGCCCCACGGTCGAAGCGGCCGTACACGATCGGATGACCTGCCGTTTCGTAGAGCTTCGTCTTCGCCCCCATCGCCTCCAGGAGAGAAACGGCGGCCTCCGCGCCGCGGCGCATGTCGGGCTTCCTCTCGGGCTCGACGGAGACGGTCGGGATCTCGACGAATTCCGCGAGCGTGCGCTCGAACTGGTCGCGCTGGCCCGAAGCGTAGGTGGCGAGGGCTTTCAAAGAAAATCCGTTGTCCATCGGGGCTCCTTTTCGCTTCCGAGAGGCGGAGATCTTAGCCCGGAAAATCACCCGCCCTGGCGCGCCTCTTCATGCCACCCACCTCCAGTGCACGAAAGCGGCGATGCTGGCGCAAAGAAGCGCAGCCGAAATGATCCACCAGGCGGCGCGGGCGCGCGGGCGCTGCCGGAAGATCTCGGCCAAGGCGTAGAACGCGGGATACACCACCGCCAGGTATCGCGGCACGCTGGCGGAGATTCCGGTTGCCGCCGGCAGGAGGATCGCTCCCGCCGTCCAGGTGGCGTCCACCCATCGGCGGCGGCGGGCCTGATAGATCGCCAGCGCCAGGAAGAGGAGGGCGTTCGCGTAATCGATCAGGAACACGGGGTGGGTGCGGGCGTCGCCGCGGGCGAGCCTCGAAGGCAGCGCCGCGCTCCACTGCGCCAGCCCGGCGAGAGGCGAGGCGCCGCGGTTCCACGACTGCTGCACACGGAAGTAGAGCCCGGGCTCGCCGAGCAACGACCCGACGCCGAAGATCCAGAGGCATACGGCCGCGGCGGGAGCGAGGCCGACGAGCCCGGCGCCGAGCCAGTCTGTTCGCGAGCGGGGCCGGCCCGCGGCCGAGGGGCGGTCGAGCCACGCCAGCGCGAGCGGGACCGCGAGAGCGAGCGCGGGAAGCCGGGTCAGGCCCGCGAGGAAACTAAACGCCGCGGCCAGTCCGATCTTTTCGCGGTGAACGGCGTCGAAGGCGAGGAGCGCCAGCAGAAGGAAGAGCGATTCGGCGTACATCGACAGGAGAAAAAAGGAGGTGGGAAAGAGGAGCAGGAAGAAGAGCGCGTGGCGCGACCCGTGTTCTCCGAGGCGGCGGCGCCCTTCGCGGACGAAGAGCACGGCCGCCGCGAGGGTTGCCGCGAGCGAAAGAGCGAGCCCCGCCGCGAAGGGATCGACGCGCAGCGTCCGGGCGATCGCCGCCGTGAGCACGGGATAGAGCGGAAAGAAGACATGCTCCGAAGCGACGCCCGGAGCGGGCGCGGGCCCGTAGCCGCCCTCGGCGATCTTCAGGTACCAGCCCGAGTCGTACCGCGCGAGCGGCGGCGCGCGGCGGGCGATCTCCGGAGCCCAGCCCTCACGGGCGGTGAAGGGGATCGACTGCGCGGCGTAGCTGCCCGCCCAGACGACCGCCGCCCAGCCCAGGGCGACAGCGAGCGGTCGAAAGGTCCCGGAGCGGCTTCGACGAGGAGAGGGATCCGCGGCGGGCGAGGACCGCATGGACGGCGCCGGGACCCCGGGACTCGCGGCTACTTCTTCTTCGCGGGCCGGGCGGCCGTGGCTTTGCGGGCCGGAGCCTGTTTTTTCTTCTTCGCGGTCGCGGAGGAAGCCTTCTTGCGCGGCTCCTCGGACATCGGGGGAGCGCCTTTCGGGCGCGAGGCCTGTTTGCCCCTGGCGGCCGCGACGGCCGGCGGAGGAGGAGGCGGCGGTTTGTCGAGTCCCAGTTTTTTTGCGCGCGCGGTCTTCCGGGCGGCGGCCGCGGCCTCTTTCTTCTCGCGAGCGCGCTCCTGCGCCTTCTTCTCCTCGACCACGAGGATTCCTGCGAGGTCCTGCTCGGTCACGATTCCGGCGTTGGGAAGGCGCTTCTTGACCGCGTCCCGTCGATCGTCGGGCACCCGCAGCAGGTACAGCGGCGTCTCGCGCGTTTCCTTCGCCTTGGCGATGTAGTCGGCCGTCTCGAGGCAGTGCGTCGGCGCCTGGGAGAAATCGATCGCGATCGCGTAGGGCTTCTCCCTCTTCGCGAGCTCGAAGAAGATCGGCCAGCGAGGCTCGACCGGAACGATGTGCGCGCCGCTCTTCCCGAGCTTCTGGACACGCGTGTTCCGGTCGCCATTTTCGAACTGAAGGTAGAGAACGCTCATCGAGCGGGGACTATATGCGATGAGGTGAGGGGCGAGGGGTCAGGCTGGAGGCCGGGAGGCTGGGAGGGCGGGAGGCGGGAGGCTGGGAGGCCGACGGAACGGGGGGTGGGGACGAAAAAAACTCACGCATCGAACGCTGAACGCTGAACGCTGAACGCTCAACGATCCTCCCTGTAATGCGAACCCTTCGAGACCCGGTTCTCCGAGGCTCCGCGCTGGATCGCGAGCGCGGTCTGAACTCCGTTGCGCAGGCCGAGGAGGGCATCCGACATCGTCCCCCGGCGGTAGAAGTCTTCGATCTCGACCTGAAGCTCCGCGAGGATCCGGCCCGCGCGGTCCAGCCGTTTCTCGGAACGGAGGAGCCCGACGTAGTTCCACATCGTGTGGCGGATCACCATCCAGTCCTGGGCGATCAGGGCCGGATCGACGGGCTCGTTTTCAGGCTGCCAGGGCCGGACGGCGGGAAGCGTCTCGCCGCGCCGGCGCAGCACTTCCGCCGCCGCGGCCTTGCCCGCGCGCCAGCCCCAGACGAGGCCTTCGAGGAGCGACGTCGAGGCCAGCCGGTTGGCCCCGTGGACGCCGGTGCACGAGACTTCGCCCGCCGCGCGCAGGTGTCCGAGCGTCGTGCGGCCATTTCCGTCCACGGCGACGCCGCCGCACGAGTAATGCGCGGCCGGGACCACGGGCACGGGCCCGGCCGTCAGGTCGAAGCCGAGCTCGAGGCAGCGGGCGGTCAATCCGGGAAACCTCTCGCGGATCCACGCGGCGGGCTTGTGCGAGATGTCGAGCAGAACGTGCGGCTCGTCCCGTTCCAGCATCCGCTGGTGTATTGCCCGGGCGACGATGTCGCGCGGAGCGAGCTCGGCATCGGGATGGACGGCCCGGAGGAACTCCTGCCCGGAGACGTCCGTGATCCGCGCCCCCTCGCCTCGAAG
>JBBQDF010000065.1:0-9910 GCA_038319475.1 Thermoanaerobaculia bacterium | reverse complement strand
CTGCGCGCCGATGTTCCATGCGCGCCGGACATCAAAACCGGGACGGGCGAGAACCGGCCGCCGCGCGCGCAGGTCCGCCGCCCAGTTGACGAGGAACAGGATGTGCCTTGCCTCCTCCTGCATGATCTGGTCGAAAAGCCCGATCAGCTCCGCGGCAAAGAGCCCGGTTCTCCGGCCGATCTCGAAGAGCCCGAACGCGAAGAAAGAGTCGAGACATTCGCCGTAACCCGTCCGCAGGAACGTCCAGGTCGGGTCAACCGGCTCGGGAGGGGGAGGAAAGGGATCGGTCGGGATGGCGTAATGCCGGGTCAGAAGCGCGATGACATCGGCGTGCCTCCCTTCTTCGTACCCCTGAAGCGAGATGGCTTCAGCCAGGACGGGGTCGGTTTCGGCGCGGCCGAGAGCCTGGACTTTCACCGCCGTGGCCGCTTCGGTGCGGGCGGCTTCGTTCCAGACCGGCAGGGCCTTCAGCCGCGCGAGCCCCTGGTCGTCGAGGTCCGGCCAGACGAGGTCTTCCGGCCGGTAGGGTTTGTGAGTGTCGACGAAAGTCCGGCAATAGAGACGGCGGTGTTCTTCGGAACCGATTGCGAGCGCCATGAGCTCCTCCGCGGCCCCGAAGTATAGGGCGACGGCGGGACCGCGGCGGCGTCCGTGTTCGCCCCCGTATCGGCGGGCGTTGGTATATTTGGAGGTTCGGAACGAAATGATCCGCCCGCGGCCCTGCATCCTCGGGCGGCCGCCGGACGTATTTCGAGAAGGCGCGCAATGAAAAAAAAGGACGAAGCTCTATCGCTTCCGGGCGCCTCTCCCGCGATTCCCGGGGTGCTCGACCGGATCGACTCCCCGCAGGACTTAAAGAAGCTCTCCGCGGAGGAGTTGACATCGCTAGCGGCCGAATGCCGCACGGTCATCATCGAAACCATCACGAGGACCGGCGGGCATCTGGCTTCCAATCTCGGCGTCGTCGAGCTCACCCTCGCGATCCATCGCGTATTCGAAAGCCCGAAAGACCGCCTCGTCTGGGACACCTCCAACCAGGTCTACACGCACAAGCTGGTGACCGGTCGCCGCGAAAGCTTCTCCACGATCCGGACACCCGGCGGACTCTCCGGTTTTGCGGAGCCTTCCGAGAGCGCGCACGACACGCTGGCCGCCGGACACGCGGGCACCGGTCTCTCGTACGCTCTCGGCATCTCGGCGGCGCTCCAGAACGATCCCTCGGAACCGACCGTCGTGGCGATCGTCGGCGACGGCGCGTTGACCTCCGGCACGAGCTACGAGGCCTTAAACAACATAGTGCACCAGAAGCCGAAGCGGCTGGTGGTCGTGTTCAACGACAACGGCTGGTCGATCTCCGAGAACATCGGGTGGCTCACCCACTGGCGCAACCGGTTGATCCTGAACCCGAAGTACCAGAAACTCACGGAAACGGGACAGAAGCTGATCTCGAAGCTCCCGCTCGGCGAGGGGGCCTGGGAGATCGCGCGGAAGATCAAGACGTCGGTCGAAGGCCTGTTTCTGCCAAACGTCATCTGGGAAGAGATGGGGCTTCAGTACATCGGGCCGATCGACGGGCACAATCTCCCGGAGCTCGAGGAGGCCCTGCGGAGCGTGCGGGAGATCGCGCGCGACGGAACTCCCGTCGTGCTGCACGCGCTGACGCACAAGGGCCGCGGGTTCAAACAGGCGGAAGACAATCCGCTCAAGTTCCACCAGCCCGGAAGCCCGTCTCCGATCGCGGGCACCGCCACCCGGTACACCTATTCGCAGGTGTTCGCCCGGACGCTCCTGACGATGATGGAGTCGGACCCGACGATCGTCGGAATCAGCGCCGCGATGCTCGAAGGGACCGGCCTGGCGGAGGTCAAGAAACGCTTCCCGGACCGTGTCTACGACGTCGGGATCGCGGAGGAGCACGCGGTCATCATGGCGGCGGGGATGGCGAAGGAAGGATGGAAGCCCGTCGTCTCCATCTACTCGACCTTTCTCCAGCGCTCGTTTGACCAGCTGATCCACGACGTCGCGCTCCAGAACCTCCCGGTCACGGTCTGCGTCGATCGCGCGGGGCTGGTCGGCGACGACGGCAAGACACACCAGGGCGTCTTCGACATCGCGTTTACGCGCTGCATCCCGAACATGACGGTCGCGGCCCCGAAAGACGAAAACGAGCTCCAGCACATGCTTTTCACGGCGATCCGCTCCGGACGCCCGTGGACCGTGCGGTATCCGCGCGGCCTCGGAGTGGGTACGCCGCTCGACGAGAACCTCCGGGAGATTGTGGTCGGCCGCGGCGAGGTCCTCTCCGAGGGCGGCGACGTGTGCCTGCTGGCATACGGGTCGATGGTGCCGGTCGCGGTCGAGGCGGCCGCACGGCTGGCGGCGCGCGGCATCGCATGCGGCGTCGCCAACGCGCGGTTTGCCAAGCCGATCGACCGCGACCTTCTCGCCCGCGTCTTCGCGATGGCGCCGCGTATCGTGACGGTCGAGGAGCACCTGGCCGCGGGCGGATTCGGAAGCGGGGTCCTCGAGGCGGTGCAGGCGCTCGGTCTCGGCGCCTCGCGCGTCAAGATCCACGCGATTCCCGACCAGTTCGTCGAGCACTCTCCCCAGGCTCTGCAGCGGAAGAACTTCGGACTCGACGCGGAGGGGATCGCCGAGCGGGTGCTCGCGCTCTCGCCCGGGCTCTCGCAATCGGGCGCCGCACGGGACAAAAATTTGTCGAAGGCCGACGAGAACCTGGTGGAGACCGTCTCCTGGTGAGTTCCGACTCCGGACCGGTGGAGCTGCCGCCGGAGATCAAGTCGCTGCTGCCCGACGGGCAGGGACCCGCCCCTCCCTCTTCCGGCGCGCGCTCCGGGGCGGGCGCGGGCAGCGCGGGTGAGGGCCTCTTGTCCAAGCCCGAGGGACACGAGCGAACGCCGCCGGAGGAGTCGCGCGAGCCCGCGCCCGGCGACTCCGCCAGCGTGTCGTCGCGGGTGCGCCCGGCCCTTCTCGTCCTCGGGCTCGCGCTCGCCGCCGCCGTTTTCAGCCGGATCGGGTGGCGCGACATCGCTACTCACGTGGCGCGTGTCGGGCCGTGGTTCGCATTTCTCGTCGCGATCTACGGTCTGTCGCAGGCCGCATTCGTCCAGGGGTGGCGCAGCGTATTCGATCCGCCTCTTCCGGCCCGGCGGTTCCCGCAGCTTTTCGGGCTCTACCTTTCCGGGTACGCCGCGAACTCGATCGCTCCGGGCAACGTCGCGGGCGAGCCGATCAAAATGCATCTGCTGCGGGAAGCGACGGGCGGAGAGGAAGCGGTCGCCTCCGTGACGCTCCACAAGCATGCCGATCTTTTCGCGCAGTGGATCTTCATCGCCGCGGGTGTCGTCGTCGCACTGGCGCGGTTCCCGCTGCCGCGCGGCGCCCGGATCGCCTCGGTTGCCGCGACCGCCGGGCTCGGAGTGCTGCTGCTCCTGATGAGCTGGGCTCTGGCCCGCGGAGCGTACTCGCCGATCTTGCGGCGGCTCTCCCGATGGAAGACGCTCGCGCGCCGCCTCGAACGCCTCCGCGGCTCCGCCGCGCAGGTCGACGTCCGCATCTCCCGTTTCTACGCCGAACATCCCGGGCGCTTTGCGGCGGCGACCGCGTGGTGCTTCGCCGGATGGTGCGGGGGGCTGCTCGAGACCTGGATACTCCTGCGCCTGCTGGTTCCCCGCGCGGGATGGGCGGCCGCCGTCGCCGTCGAGTCGCTTGCGATGACGCTGAACAATATTTTTCTTTTCATCCCCGGCCGGGTGGGCAGCGCGGAAGGCGTGCGCGTCGGCGTGTTCCTGCTGCTCGGGATGCCCGCGGCCCCCGGGGCTGCGTATGGCCTCCTCCGCCGGGCCCGCGAGCTCGCGTGGATGCTGCCGGGCCTGATCCTCCTCGGGCGTCCACGCCGCGCTTGCGCCATGGAAGTCCGAGGGGGCCCGGCGCTTACGACACTCATCGCCGGCGAGGGCGCCCCGTGAACGTGCTCCCGGGACGAAGACCCGAGGCGCTTCTGTTCGACTTCGGCGGAACGCTCGACGCCGAGGGGGTTCCCTGGAAAGCGCGCTTCCTGCGCCTCTGGCGGGAGGAGGTTGACGACATCGAGCCGGAACGATTCGATCGCGCCTTCTATGGCGCCACGGACGCGTTAGTCGGCGCGGTGCCGCTCACACTCTCGCTGCGCGAGACCGTGGAACGAATTTCCACGGGCGTGGCGGCGCGGCTCGGGCAGGGGGAGGGCGCCCCCTCCGAACGGGTCGCGGCGCGTTTCACGCGGGAAACTCTCACGGTGCTCGAGAGCCGCGTCTCCTGGCTCGCCGGCCTCGCCGGGGAGTATCGCCTCGGGATCGTGTCGAACTTCTACGGCAATCTCTCTCACGTCTGTGCGGAATCCGGCATCGCGCCTCACTTTTCCGCGGCGATCGACTCGGCGGCGTTTGGATGCACGAAGCCCGCGCCCGCCATCTTTCAGGCGGCACTCGATGCCCTTTCGACCGCGCCTGAAAACGCGGTTTTTATCGGAGACTCCGTCCCGCGGGACATGAGCGGGGCCCGCGCTCTCGGGATGCGGCACGTGCTGCTCCGGCCGCTCGGCGTCGAGGATGCTCCGCCCCGCTGCTGCCCGGACGACCCGGTCATCCGGCGGCTCGAGGACCTCTCCGGAATGCTCGCGTGACGGGACCCGGCGTCGAACGTCCCGTTTCCGGGATCGCGGGCGGAGGGATCCTCGCCGCCGGGGAAGGAAGCCGCCTCCGGAAAGACGGATTTCGCGTCGCCAAGCCCCTCGTTCCCGTGGGAGGAGTGCCGCTCGTCGAGCAGGCCATCGAAAACTTCCTCGCGGCCCGAGTCTCGCCCTTGACGATCCTCTTCAACGATTCCGAAGACGACTGCGTCCGCTTCGTGGCATCGCGCTTCGCCAGCGCCAGGATCGACGTCGCCGTGCGGACGACGGCCTCGACGCTCGAAAGCTTCCGGGAGATCTCGCAGCGCCTGCCCGAAGGGAGGATTCTGATCGCGACCGTGGACGCCTGGTGCGCGAGGGAGGAGTTTCTGCGCTTTGCGCTCGAAGCGGCCTCTCTTCCTCCCGAAGAGACCGTCGTCGGCGTGACGTCTTCTCGCGACGACGAGCGGCCGCTCCGCGTACGGCGGGAAGGCAGCGAGCAGAGAGTGGTCGAGATCGGCGGAGAAACCGGGGACGCCGTCACCGCCGGTATCTTTCTTTTTTCGGCCCACGCGCGCCGGGTCGAGGCTCCGCCGGACCTTCCTCGCCTGCGCGACTTTCTCCGGTGGCTGGTCCAGTCGGGCGAGCGCGTCCGCGCGGTCGCCTTGAGAGGGGTGATCGACATCGACCGCGGCATCGACGTGCGCCTCGCGGAGGCTCTCGTGGGAGCCCGAGCAGTCGAGGCGGCGCGATGATTCCGAAAGCCGCTCCGGCCGGGAAAGTCGAAGCCTGGGGGATCTTCCGGGAGCTCGAGCACTCGCCCGGGCGGGAGACGGACGACGAACTGGTTCTGCGCGCGGTCGCCGCGTGTCTCGAGGAAGACGGATTCGCGGTCTCACTCCGGACCACGGGAGAGATCTCGCCGGACGAGAGCGCGCCGCCGCCCTTCGTCTTCGTGATGTGCCAGCGGCCGCCGATTCTCTGGACACTCGAACGCTTCGAAGAGCGCGGCACGTTCGTCGTCAATCGGCCAGAGGCGATTCGCAATACAAACCGTCATCGCACCGCGGAACTCTTTTTGCGCGAAGGCGTTCCGTTTCCGCGCACCGTGCTCGTCTCGACGTCGGAACGCGAACCGATCGCGCCGTCCGGCTCGACGGACCTGACCGGGTGGTGGATCAAGCGCGGGGACGCTCACAAGACGACGACGAACGACGTCGTTCGCGCCGCCGATCACGCCGGCGGGATCGCCGCGCTCGAGGATCTGGCGCGGCGCGGAATCTCCGCCGCGCTCCTTCAGCAGCACGTGCCCGGCGACCTCGTCAAGTTTTACGGCCTCGGTCCGGGTCGGCGGGAGGGCTCGGGCGAGCCCGGCTGGTTCGAGTGGTTCTACCACCGCGAGCAGGATCTCGTTCGGCACCCGTTCGATGCGGAACGCCTCGCCGCCGCGGCGCGACGCGCGGCCGGGATTCTCGGGCTGGACGTCTGGGGCGGCGATGCGGTGGTCGGCCGCGACGGCATCCCGGTGCTGATCGACTTGAACGCGTGGCCGAGTTTCGCGCTCTACCGCGAAACGGCCGCTCCGCGGATCGGCCGCTGGATCGCCGCGCGTTTCCGCGAGGCCGCGTGCGAGGACCGGCCTCGGATGAGCCGGAGGACTTCGTCCGTCGCCGCTTCGCAGGCGTGAGACGGGCGAGCGGATCGTGAGTGTTCGCCCGCCCGGAGTCCTGTGGGTCTGCGCTCCCGGGCCGGAGAGCGTCCCGCCGGAAACGCCGGTGCTCGGCGTCACTCTGGCGCGCCGGATCGCCGTGGCCGCGGAACGAGCGGGCTTTTCCCGCATTCTGTTTTTCGCTGCGCCGGGTCTCGCGGGAGCACTCGCCGGAACGCGGGCGGAGCGTGTCGGGACCTCGCCGCTTAAAAACCCGCCCGCGGGCCCGGCCCGGCTGGTCCTCCTGCGATGCGGGGTCGTTCCGACGACCGCCTGGCTGCGCGCGGTCCTCTCGGACGCGCGCGACCCGGACCAACGGCACGGAACCACGGGCACCGCGGCGGTTTTCGACGTGGCGCGGGTGGACGAGGCGGTGGAGCGGCTCGCCGGATCGGGCGCGGTCTCGCCTGACGGCGTGATTCTTCCGGGGGCTTCGAACGTCGCGGGGGAGGAGATCGCGGGCCCCTGCGGCGCGATCGAGCTCTCGCGCGCGGCGGACCTGCCGGAGGTCGAGAGGCGGCTTCTGCAGAGCCTGATCAAGGACACGGAGGGGTTCTTCTCCCGCCACATCAATCGGCGCATCTCGCTCGCGTTGACGCGAAGGCTCGCCCGCACCGCGATCACGCCGAACGCCATGACCGCTGTGTCGGTCGCGGTCGGACTCGTGGGCGCGGGCTTTTTCCAATCGAGACAGGCGACGCATCAGTTCGCCGGCTCGGTCTTTTTTCTCGGTCATTCGATCCTCGACGGGTGCGACGGCGAGCTGGCGCGGCTCAAGTTTCAGGAAAGCCGTCTGGGCGGGGTTTTCGATTTCTGGGGCGACAACGTCGTTCACTCCGCGGTTTTCGCATGTCTCGCGTTTGGATGGAGCCGCGACGCGGGCGACGCCCGGCCGCTCGCGGCGGGAGCGCTGGCCATCGCCGGGACCCTCCTCTCGGCCGGCTTCGTCGCTCGGCACTCCATGGGGGGCGCGGCTGCCGGACCCCAGTTCACTTCCGTGACTCGTCGGCAAGCGACCCGGCTGTCGAGGCTCGCCGATATGCTCGCGAGGCGCGACTTCATCTACTTCGTCGTCCTGCTCTCCGCCTTCGGCAAGGCGCGGTGGTTTCTGGCCCTCGCGGCCGTGGGTGCGCCGCTCTTCTTCCTGACGCTGCTCGCGATCGAGGCGTCCGGGCGCCGCTTCGGACGGGAGCTTCCGTGACGGGCGCGGCGTCTTGAGCGACGGAGACTCGCCGGAGGTGAGCGCGGCCGCTCCCCGGGCTCGCGCCCGCTCCGCCGCGCCGGCGGTCGTCGTCGTCGTCGTCGCCGTCGCGGTCGCGGGAATCCTGGCCGCCGTCGCGTTTCGGCGGCCGCCCGGAGTGATCGTCGAGACCGCGAAGGCGGCCCGCAGGAACCTCGTCGTGCCGATCCTCTCGGACGGCGTCCTCGAGCCGCCGGCCGGGGGCGAGCTTCGCGCGGGAGAGGCGGCGAGAGTCGGGGCAGTCCTCGTCCGCGACGGGGAGCACGTCCGGCGGGGACAGGAGCTCGTGCGGCTGGAGAATCCGGAGCTCTCCGTCTCCGCACGAGAGGCGAGATCCGGGACGCTGGCGCTGTCGGAGGAACGCGCACGCGCGCAAGCCGACACCTCGGAGGCGGTGCGCAACGCGGAGCACCAGAGGCAGAAGCTCGAAGCGGACCGGCGGCTGCTCGCTCAGGGGGCCGTTCCACGCAGCGTCGTCGAAGCGGACGAGCTCGCCGCGGCGGAGACCGCCGACCGTCGGCGCGCGGCGCAGGCGCGGCTGTCCTCGGTCGCGGGAAGGGGCAGGGCTTCCCGCTTCTCGATTTCGACGGTGTCCGCCCGCGAGATCGACCGGCGGGTTTCGGCACTGACGCTGCGCGCGCCCTACGACGGCATCGTGTACGGGCTCCCGCTCCGGCCGGGGGAGACCGTGGCGGCGGGGCAGGTCGTGGCGAGCGTGACCGACCCCCGGCATCTGCGTGTCCGGGCCCGGGTCGACGAACCGGATCTGCCGCGGGTCGCGGCGGGCCAGCGTCTGACCGTTACATTCGACGGGCTCCCCGACCGGCGATGGGACGGAAGAGTCGTCGAGGTGCCCTCCGGGGTTCACGATGCGGGGGGCAGGCGAGTGGGAGAGGTCGCCGGGGAGATCTCGGACTCCTCGCGCGCGCTCCCGCCGAACGCCTCCGTCAACGTGCAGATCGTGACGGGCGAGAAAACCTCGGCGCTTTCGATCCCGCGCGCGGCGCTGCTTCGCGACGGGGACGCGCGGTTCGTGTATGCGTTCGAAGATGGACGCGCGCGTCGAAGGAACGTCACGGTCGGGCTCGTCGGATTGAACGACGTCGAGATCACCGGCGGCCTCCCGGAGAAGAGCGTCGTCATTCTGCCCGGGGGGGCGACTGTGACCGACGGACTTCGGGTGAGGCCTCGCGGCCGCTCCTGACCCGATGTGGAACCCCGAGACCCTCGCGACGGCGCTCCACCGGTTCAGGACTCACCCTGTCCAGACCGCGCTGACGCTCTCGGGTTTGATCGTCGGAACGGCAGCGATCATCCTGATCGTCACGCTCGGTCTGACGGGCCGCTCCTTCGTGATGGCGCAGATCGAAGGAGTTGGCTCGCACCTCGTGTGGGCGAGCTACCAGGGCACCGTCACCTCGGGAGTCTCGCGGGCTTTGAACGATCAGATCACGGAGTCGGATACCAGGTCGGTCGCGGCCCGCTCCGACCTTTTCTCCGGCGTGACACCGCTCGTGCAGCTGCACGGGACGGTGTCGGTGCAGTCGCACGCCGCGGACGTGGCCGTCCTCGGGACGACCCCGAACTACGCGACCGTCCGGAAAAACCTGCGCATCCTCCGGGGACGTTTTCTCGACGAGGACGACGTCACGTCGCGGACGCGCGTCTGCGTCGTCAGCCATCCGTTGTACGAGGATCTCTTCGGACAGGACGACTCCGCCGAAAAAACGATCCGCACGCTCGGGATCACCCTGCGCGTGATCGGGGAATTCGACAAGCCCGTCGACACGATGGGACAGGGAGAGGTAACGCGGTATTCGATCTTCGTCCCGATCACAGTGTCCTGGTTCTTCACGCCGGCGCGGAGCGTCGACACCCTGTTTGCCGAGGTGCGGGAGTTCTCCCGCATCCCGGAGGCCGCCGGCGTGATCGAGGAGACGCTGCGCGACCGCCATCATCGCGGGTCGGTGTTCAAGGTGAAGACGATGACGACGGTGATCCAGGTGGCGCGCACGATTTCGTTCGGGCTCATCGCCGCCTTCATCGTGGCCGCAGCGGTCTCCGTCGTCGTCGGCGGCGTCGGGATCATGAACATCCTTCTCGCCTCCGTCGAGCAGAGGACCCGAGAAATCGGCGTACGGATGTCCATGGGTGCCAGGCGGCGCGACATCCTGTTGCAGTTTCTGCTCGAAGCCCTGCTGCTCGCGGCGGTCGGCTCTTCTCTCGGGGTCGTCGTGGGAGTGGGGATTCCTCTTCTCGCCAGGGGGTTCGTTCACGGTCTCGATATCCGGAT
>JBBQDF010000064.1:0-10010 GCA_038319475.1 Thermoanaerobaculia bacterium | reverse complement strand
GGCCGAAAGCGCCGCGCGGAGCGTCTCGCCCTCGAGCAGCTCCTGGACGACGTACGGCGCTCCGTCGCTCGGATCGGCGCCGATGTCGTGGACCGCGGTGATGTTGGGATGGTTCAGGACTCCGGCCGCCCGCGCCTCGAGTTCGAACCGGCGCAGGCGCTCCGGATCCGCGGAAAAGGAGGCGGGCAGGACCTTGATCGCGACGTCGCGCCCCAGGCGCGGGTCCTTCGCCCGGTAGACCTCGCCCATCCCCCCGGCGCCGATCGGCGCGAGGACCTCGTAGGGACCGAGGCGCGAGCCGGGTGCCAGTGTCATCGAGTGGCGGAATTCTACCGGTAAGGGCGACGGGTCTGTGGGGCGCATGCGCGGGAGCTGGCGGAGAAGTGGGGTCTCAAGCTGGCCAAGACGAAGGGCCACGGGAAAGCCCGGGTCGCGGTTGCTCGCAAGATCGCGGTTCTGCTACACCACGTGTGGATCACGGGAGAGACGTACAAAGCCGCGGCCTGAAGACCGCACCGAAGGAGGAAGACGCCAGATCTGCGACGAGCCGAGAAAGGGGCTTCGGAGCAGCCGGATCGCGAAGCAGACCTGGGGCTTGACCCCCGCTTGACGAGTCACGGCTGCTTTAGAGAGGCCACGCTCTCTGGAAGGGGCGCCGAGCCTCGCGCGATTGGCCCCGTACCCCGGCGCCTCGTTCGACCTCGACCGTCGTCGAATTTCTGGCGGTTTCGTCACAAATGAAGGACGGAGGGACCGACCGGAAACTGGACAATCCAAGGGGATCGTTCCCTATTTTGAGTTTTATTGACATCGGCATAATGGGGGCGCACACTGTCCAGCCGCCGGTCGAATCGGCCCACGCTCTCTGGAAAAACCGAGACGTCCGAGCGCCAGAATCATGGGATCGCAAATGACGGGCACTACGTTGACCTCGCGGATCGGCGGACTCCTGGTCGCGTCGGCCGTTGGGATGAACTTTCTCGGAGCGCAGCTTAGACGGAATACCGACCACGACCCCCCCGGTTCGGAGCTCGCCGTCAATGGCGCTCCGATCCTGGCCCCTGTCGTAACGATATCGAATAGCGGCGACCTTCTCGTCGATTCGGCCTCCCATCGAGTCGTCCAATTGGACCTTGTCCGTCGATCCGCTAAGAGTACAAGCTATCCGATGATCCCGATTTCCGCCAATCCAGTCGATGGATGCGTTGGTCGAGGTCAAACCGTGGCGTTGCTCGATAGCTCGTCGAATCCTGGGATTCTAGAACTTTCGCGGGGCGGCCAACTCACACGGATTCCTATATCCGGAATCGCAGGCACGCTTTTTAGTCTGGCTGCCTGGGAAGATGGTACTTATTTAGTAGCACCCTCGAGCTCGCGCGAACTTGTATACCACATTTCCGGGCAGGGAAAGGTTCTGAGATCGTTCGGGAAGTCCCAGTATTTTACGGATCCTGGTAAGTTTCGCCTTGGTAACCACTCCCGCGTGTATTCAACCTCGGATTTCGCTGCGATCTATACTGTCGACACTCTCGCTGGAATAGTTACTGTTTGGGACAAGCAGTTCGCCCAAGTCAGCAGTCTTACCCTCCCACGCCATCCGCACGCGGCCGAGATCCACGATTTCATTGCCAAGCACGTCGGCGATCCACACGAGCACCTCTTGACGGTAGAGATTTATGGAATCCCCGTAATGGTATCCCGCCTTCTGGTCTTTCCCGGGATTAGTTACTCTCCCCCCGGTGAGCTTGTGCACAAAACACTTTTTGCTCTGGATACATCGCAAAAACGCCTTTTAACTTACACGCCCATAGTGGGAATCGGGGGTCAAGTCGTTTCCGATGGAATGCGCGGGGTATTGGTAGATGCGAGATTGGGAGGGTCTGCAAGATTCCATTACTTTGAGCTGAAATTGTGACGACCGAGTCTAAAAGGAGGATCGAGTATGGCTGAACCGCGTTCCCGCATACGTTTATTGTCAGTGGTGCTTCTAATCACGATGTCCCTGACTTTCGGTGCAATTCCGGCGAACGCCGTTCCTCTTTGCACATATTGCGACGAGGACTCCTGCGGCTGTTCGGATCTTCAGCCGTGGTCAGGATGTACGCTCAGAAACTATTCCTGTGCGTGCAGCACTATCGAATGCCATCGCGACTGCGGTTGGATCTGTCCGCTTTAGAGGGCCGGGATGACCCGCAACGGTCTGTGTCAGCCGCTTTGCGGCAAGGGTAAGAGAGCAGGAAACCACCGGATTTGACAAGGTGCTGAAAAAAGGCGTGGGTGGAAGTTGTGAGCTGCCGCAGTCTCGGTGGACGGGTTTTTGCTCGGTGCTCCTGCAGAACACTAAGTCGTCTACGGTCTCTATCTCAACGTCACACGGCGTGCTGAAGAGGCCGGCCACGACGCCGGCCTCCTTTTGTCGGCCTCCTTCTGGAAGAGAATGGATGCGCCCTCGCTCCCTCTATCTATATCTGCTGCTCGGTCTTCTGGCGGTGCGCGCCGGTGCCGCCGGCCGCCCAACGACTCTGGTTTCTGAGCGCTGGGTCATCGATGAAAACGGCAAGGTGTCCACCTGGTCGGGCCGCGTCGAGAATCACCAGTGGGTGGGACGCTATCGCCCCGGAGCGGCGGCCGACGTCACTCCCGCCGCCGAGTGGATGGCTGGGCGGCGGTCGCCTCTGGAAGCCCCGGAGCGTCTGATAACTGTGACGTTCCGTCCGCCACTCGACCGGCCTCCAGAAAATGCCGACTGTCGTGTGACGGGTCCCGAGGGAAGTTCCCTCGCGCTCGATCGTTTCCTCTCCCATCTGGCTCGCTTCACCAACAAGGGTGTCAGGCTTCGGGGGCTGCGGCCGGGCGATTACAAGATCCTCCTCCAGGGCGATTTTCGGCAGCCGATCGAGCTTCGGTTCAATGCCACGGCTGGAGATTCAAACTCGATTGTGGCGTGGGAAAACGCGTCCGGGGTCCGCTTCCGGACTCGCGGCGCAATTTCGCCCGGCAAATTGACGTATCGCATCGAGGGCACGCCTCGGAGCCTGCAGCCGACCGCCGGCAGTGAGCCGGGGGGATACGTCTATCCGACGATCTGGTTCCGGCCCGGTCAGAGCCGAACGCTCGAGTATCACGTTTCGGGATACGCTCGCGGCAGGGTCTCGCTCGACGTTCCTTTGAGAAATTTGATCGTTGTCCCTCTGGGCGAGACGTCCTCCTCCGACCTGCGGATCGACGCGTTGGGGCACGATCGCCGGCCGCTCGAAGACTTTCGTGTCCAGGTTTGGGACGACGCGGCATCCACCCGAGTGGGCAGGCCCAGCCCTCCGGCCCTTCTCGAGACCGAATTCCGCTCCGCGAAGGGCTCGGTCTTGATCGACGATCTGGCGGCTGGCTCCTACACGCTTCTCGGGACGGCCGATCGGCGCCCGCCTGCGCGCCTTTCCATTCAGCTCGGCCGCGACCGGCGGCGGCGCATCCCGGCGATGCTCCTCTTCGATGCAGGAAAGCTCTTCGAAGTGAACGTGATCTCTCCGGTCGCCGCAACGATGCGGGTCGGCGCCACGGTGTATGACGCGGATCAACGCCTTCTCGCCGAGATCCAGGGAACTCCCGAAAAGCCGCCCGCTTACTCCCTCGCGCTTCCGGCCGCGGCGAGCTTTGTCCGGCCGTTCGCACTCTCCGAGGAGCTCGAACCGGAGTCGCGTCCGGAGATCGTCCCTGTGGCGAGCGGCTCGGCAACCATTGTTCTTCGGCCGAAGCCCGTGTTGGACGGGACAGTGACCCTCCGAGGACGCGCCATCCCCGCCGCGGGCGTGTTCCTTCGTAGCCGTGCAGGGATGCAAATCCGAACGACGAGCGACAATGACGGTCATTGGCGGGCGCCGGTCGAGGCAGACGAGTGGACGGTCGGCGCCTCTGATGCAGAAGGGCACCGATCCACGCTCCACAGGCTGGAGGTGCTCCCGGGGGCTCTTCCGTCCGTGGAGCTGGAGCTCCAAGAAGGCAGCTCCCTGGCGGGCCGGACGATGAATCGCCAGACCGATTTGCCGATCCCTTATGCCGAGCTGGAATTGCGCGAGCTGCCACCTTCCAGCGGCTTCCCGCTCAAAACGCTCTTCGCCGATGAAGAGGGTCGGTTCACGATCAACGCGGTAAGCGGACCGATGAATCTGGTCGCTCGGGCCGCAGGGTATGGGACGGGGAGCGTTCCGATCAGGCCTCCATCCGAGGACGCGGGCGAGCTTCTCGTCTATCTCTCCCCCGAAGCACGAGTGGAGCTGACGGACTTCGACGAGTTCGGCGTCCCTCGCAGCGGCGCGCGTATCGCACTGATCGACGCCTCCGGCGTGTCGCACAGAGACCTGACCGATGCAAGCGGAACCGTTCTGTTTCGCGGCCTTCCGGCCGGGCGCGCTCAGGCCTACGAGGAGCAACGCTCGTTTCTTCCTGGGATTCAGGTGGTTTCGGGAGGGGGTGACACTCATGTGATGCTCCTCCCGGGGGATTACAAGCGCGTGACGCTCGGCGAACCCGGCGTCAGCGTTGCCTTGGTCGCCGATCCTCCGCGTTCCGCGGGCATCCGTGTCGAGAACGAGAACGGTGTCGGGAAGTCGGCGTTGCTGCGAAGCGATGGAAAAGCCGACTTGACGCTGCGCGCCGGAATTCCATGGAAAGTCTCCTGTTCCACGGGATCTTCGTTGATACCCCTCGGCTCCATCACGCCGACTCAAGCCGGCGGCGTTTTCAAGATACAGCTGTCGGACCTGTGCCCCGAAGGCTACCCGCGGCGGCAGGGCTCGGACTAGAAGAGAGACGCCGCCGCCAGGCCGTGGACGATCTGGAGGGCGTAGTCGATCGTCTTTCGTTGCGGCAGACGGCCGGCCGAAAGCGCCGCGCGGAGCGTCTCGCCCTCTAGCAGCTCCTGGACGACGTACGGCGCTCCGTCGCTCGGATCGGCGCCGATGTCGTGGACCGCGGTGATGTTGGGATGGTTCAGGACTCCGGCGGCCCGCGCCTCGAGTTCGAACCGGCGCAGGCGATCCGGATCCGCGGAGAAGGAAGCCGGCAGGACCTTGATCGCGACGTCCCGGCCCAGGCGCGGGTCCTTCGCCCGGTAGACCTCGCCCATCCCCCCGGCGCCGATCGGCGCGAGGATTTCGTAGGGACCGAGGCGCGATCCGGGTGGGAGCGGCATGAAGTGGGGGAGATTCTATCGGCATGCGTATGCGCTTCTGTGGGGCGCATGCGCGGGAGCTGGCGGAGAAGTGGAGTCGGTTCTGAGGGCGCCGTTCATCGGGCGTTGGGCAGTGGCTTGCGGCGTTGAGATCCGATTCGAGCTCGTAGATGCTCGCGCGGTTCGGGGCATCAGAGCCGTTTCGTCGGTCGTGGCCGAGAAGAGGAGAGCCAGGATGATCTCCGGCGTTACTGAGGTGTTCGCCGAATTCCGGATTTCTTGACTGAGCCCAATCTCCGCGCTACTCGTAATGCGTCCACATGCGGATGACTTTCACCGTACGCTGATCGTCGAGAACCTGATAGACGAGCCGATGGTGGATGTTGATCCGCCGCGAATATGCGCCGGCGAGATCACCCACCAGCTTCTCGAACGGCGGCGGGGTCTGTCTTGGGTTCTCCCGGAGGATCTCGATCAGATCTTCCGCTTTGCCGCGAAGACCACTCCGATCGATTTTGCGGGCGTCTTTCTGCGCCTGTTTCGTGAAGACGACTCGCCAAGTTCTTGCGGGCTTTACCATCCGGCCTTTTCAGAGGTCATGGAGAGCGGCGTGGCCAGGCCTTTCCGGATGGACTCGCGCATCCCCGGAATAGAGAGCAGATAGAGGGTCTCCTGGATCGCTCTCCAATCCTCCTCGGCAATCAAGACGCCGTTGTGACGGCGCCCGGTGATCGCGATCGGCTCATGAGTCTTTGCGACCTGATCGATCAACCGGTAGAGGTTCGCTCGGGCCTGAGTTGCCGTTTTGGACGTCATCTGCAAATCGTACGTTATTGCGTACGCTCTGGCAATAGCCTCGTCCGGGACGGGGGGATAGGGAGGAGTTCAACCCTACTGCGCCAGGGCGCCTGTTGGGTAAAAACCCGTGGAGCCGCCGGGTTGGTGTGAGACTGAAGTCCTTATCTGACCGTCAGGCGCACGGAAAGCGAGATTGGGGATCGGGGACCGGGGATCGGGGATCGGGGTCAGTCAACGAAATCCTGATCCGCACCGCATCATTTCCCGCGCTTTCGCTTCCGGGGTGGTGAGCCGGCCTTTCGAGCGCCTGAGACGGCCGCGCTTCTCGGCTTAGCCGGCGGCGGGACAAGGCCGAGTCGGATCAACCGTTGCGCGAGCGCGTAGATATCGTCCCGGGCTCCCTCACGGCGAAGTCCCGCCGCGACCACGAAGATCTTTCGTGTCTCGGTCGAGACGGAGAAGATGACCCGGTGCCGCTGGCCGATCGCTCTCAGGCTCCGAAAATCCGGAAGCCCTTCGCGCAACGCCTTTCCCTGCTTTTCCGGCTCCGAGGCCAATCGCTTCGAAGCATCGTAAAGCTGCTGCTGGATGCGACGATCGCCGACCCCGTAGAGCTCCGCTGAGAGAAGCGCCAACGCGGGCTTTCCGCGATTCGTGATTCGCACAATCGTCTCGGGCCGCGCCTGAGCTCCTGATTCAGACCCGAGAGTGTGTTCCGCGCCTCCATCAATGCGAGCTGAACCATGACGGGTGCCTCCGTACTGTTAACCGTACGGATGTCAGACGTTTCAACTTGCTCGTCAAGACATGCGCGAAGTGTCGCACTCACGCTACGAGGCGAAGCTCGTATTGAAGCCGGGTAGAATCGCGCCAATCCATGACACTCGAAGCCGGCAGCCGTCTCGGGCCCTACGAGATCCTGTCGCTTCTCGGCGCGGGAGGGATGGGAGAGGTGTTCCGGGCGCGTGATCCGCGTCTGGGCCGGGACGTGGCGATCAAGATTCTTCCGGGCTCCTTCTCGAGCGATCCGGAGCGCCTGAAGCGGTTCGAGCAGGAAGCGCGGGCGGCGGGAGTGCTCAATCATCCCAACGTGACCGCCGTTTACGACATCGGCACGCACGACGGCGCTCCTTACGTCGTCCAGGAGCTCCTCGAAGGGGAGACGCTGCGGGCCCGGCTCTCCGGCGGGGCGCTGCCGGTGAGGAAGGCGATCGAACAGGCGGTCCAGATCGCGCGCGGTCTCGCCGCCGCTCACGAGAAAGGGATCGTTCACCGGGATTTGAAGCCCGAGAACATCTTCGTGACGCGGGACGGCCGCATGAAGATCCTGGACTTCGGCCTCGCGAAGCTGACGCAGTCGGAATCGCCGGGCGGCCAGCAGACGAATCTCCCGACGGCGACCGCCGGCACGGAGCCGGGCGTCGTGCTCGGGACGCTCGGCTACATGTCGCCCGAGCAGGTCAAGGGCAAGCCGGCCGACCAGCGCTCGGACATCTTTTCTTTCGGCGCGATCCTCCACGAGATGTTGTCGGGGACGCGTGCTTTTCACCGCGACTCGGCGGCGGAGACGATGTCGGCGATCCTGCGGGAGGAGCCGCCGGATCTCTCGGCGACGAACAAGAGCATTCAGCCGGGGCTCGAGCGCATCGTGCGGCACTGCCTCGAGAAAAATCCCGAGGAGCGGTTCCAGTCGGCGCGCGACATGGCGTTCGACCTCGAGGCCCTGACGGGATCGGGATCGGAGCACTCGGGATCGGCCGCCGCCGCAACCGCCGCGGGCCCGTCGAAAAAGAGGCGATTTTTCTCCGCCGGCGTCGCCGCCGCGGTGCTGGCGTCGCTCGTCTCGCTCGCCGCGGGATATTTCGCCGGCAAGGGCCGCGGAGCGGCGCCGCCCCCGAAATACCGCCAGCTGACGTTTCGGAGGGGAACCGTCTGGTCGGCTCGGTTCGGGTCCGACGGAAAAACCATCCTCTACAGCGCGTCCTGGGACGGCAATCCGACGGAGATCTTCGTCGCCGCTCCGGAGAGCCCCGAGTCGCGGCCGCTCGGCTATCCGGGCGCGGACGTGCTCGGCGTGTCGGCGTCGGGCGACCTCGCCATGACGCTGCGCAGCTACATTTCCACGGAGTTCACGCGAACGGGAACGCTCGCGCGCACGAACGCGACCGGAGGCGGCGCGCCCCGCGAGATTCTCGACGGCGTCGAGTTCGCGGATTGGCAGCCCGGCGGGAGCGATCTGGCTGTCGTGCGCACGGTCGCCGGAAAAGCGCGGCTCGAGTATCCGATCGGCAAGACACTCTACGAAACGGCCGGCTGGATCGGCAGCCCGCGCGTGGCCCCCGCCGGAGATCGGATCGCCTTCATCGATCATCCGCAGGCCGGGGACGACGGGGGGTTCGCCGCCGTCGTCGATCGCGCGGGAAAGAAAACGACGCTCACGAAGGCGTTCGGGAGCGCGCAGGGTCTCGCCTGGTCGCCGGACGGGCGGGAGATCTGGTTTACTGCGGCGGAGATCGGCACCCGCTCGCTGTACGCCGTCTCCCTCTCCGGGACGCTCCGCGCGGTGACGGCGTCGACCGGATCGCTGACACTCCAGGACATCGCGCGAGACGGACGGGTGCTGCTGATCGACGAGTTCCGCCGGCTCGGCCTGTCCGCCCTTGCGCGGGGACAGACGAAGGAGCGCGATCTTTCGTGGCTCGACTGGTCGCGGCCGAGCGGCCTCTCGCGCGACGGCCAGACAGTCATGTTCTACGAAGCGGGAGAGGGCGGCGGAGCCGGGTATTCGACCTACGTGCGCAGGATGGACGGCTCCCCCGCCGTGCGGCTGGGCGAAGGACAGGGCGCCGGTCTTTCGCCGGACGGCGCGTGGGCGACCTCCGTCGTGCGGAAGCTGACCGACCCGCGCCTGGTTCTCTACCCGACCGGGGCGGGGCAGGCGAGAACGCTCTCGGCCCCGGGCCTCCGCGTCACGGGAGGAGGGCGGTTCCTTCCGGACAGCCGGCACCTGATCGTCACGGCGACCGAGGCGGGCCGAGGCAATCGCCTTTACCTGCTCGACATGGCAGCGGGCGATGGCGAGAAAGCGCGGCCGATCACGGCGGAGAACACTCGCGCTCCCGGACCGGTCTCGAACGACGGGACCCGTTTCGTAGCGGCTGGCCCGGACGGAAAGAGTCGCATCTACTCGATCGCGACGGGCCAGGGGGCGGCGATTCCGGGAGTGGAAGCGGGAGAGCTTTTTCCTGGCTGGACGGCGGACGATCGGTCTCTGTACGTCCAGAAACGCGGGGGGCCGTCCGCTCGGATCGACCTTCTCGACGTGGCGACGGGACACCGAGAGCCCTGGAAAGAGATCCTTCCCGCGGACGCAGCGGGCGTCGTTCGAGTGTCCTCGGTCTTCCTGGCACCCGACGGATCGTTCTACGTCTACGCCTACTCGCGCGTGCTGTCGAACCTCTATCTCGTCGACGGACTGAAGTGACGTGGAGCCGGGGTCCGTCCTGATTCGCAGTGACCAGGAAGCGGGACACGACCCAAAGGAACCTACTTCAAACCCTCGATGACGTAGAGGCGCGAGAGACTCCGGATGAAGCTGTAGCAGTAGGCGCGCCCGTCGGAGGAGACGTGGGCTGTCTTGATCTTTTCGACGCCTGTCGGGTCGGCGAGGTTGATCTCCCGCAGAACCGAGCGCTTTCCGGTCGCGAGCTCGAAACGGTCGATTCGGACGGGGATGACCCCGTCGCCGACCCAGACGTTTTCTCCCCTCTCGTCGAATCCCAAGATCGCCTCGTCGGCCCCGATTCCCGGCACCGGTCGCGGCTCCCCCCCGTCCACGGGATCGAGGATCCTGTTCTCCTTCGCGTCCATCGCGAGCACGCGCTTCCCGTCCGGAAGGAGGTGGGGCGCGTGGACACCCTCCGGAGTGATCGGCCGGGGCGGCCCGGCCCCGAGGTCCCGCACATAGAGACGCCTGCCGTGTCCCTTTTCCGCCGCCGTCACGAGAAGCCGCTTGCCGTCCGGAAACCATGCGGCGCGCACGTAG
>JBBQDF010000063.1:0-10125 GCA_038319475.1 Thermoanaerobaculia bacterium | reverse complement strand
GCAGAAAATGTGCTTGGTCGCCGCCGTCGCCCGGGATTGAAATCCCGGTTTGCGCTCTGGACGTCCCGCCGGACGCACGTCGTCAACCGGCGCCGGCTTCGGCAAACCGCCGTCATGCCGCGCCGTCCCTGTCGAGACCGCGGACAGCTTGAACGCCTGCTTGACGACACGCCGCGGCCTAGAGCGGCTTGCACATGATGTGACCGGGATCATCTCGCCGCCCGGGGTTGAAAACCCCAGGCTAGCACTCGGAAGTCCCGCTGGGACTGAGACTGGCGGTGGCCACATGATTCGCAACCCGCTCTAACTGGGATCGCGAGATCGGGAAGGGGAGTGTTGTGAAAACCGAGTTCGCTCCTGGCTGACACGATGATTGAGCGGAAGGATGTTGGTTCCTCAGCACTCACTGGGAAGCAGCAGCGTCATCACCGATCGATCGTACTCCGTAATGACCCACACCTTATGTTCCTTGCGGGTGCGGTAAGCGGAGAAGACGCGAGAACCGTAGTGGACCGCCTCCTCATTCGCCTGGATGTCCTCGGCGTCCATCTCTCCCCAGTCGCCCTGTTTGTGGCGAAGGAGAAACTCACCGGGGACGTGGAAGTCATCCGCCATCGTTTCTTGGGCGCCGGGTGTCTGGACGAGGAGTCCAAGCGCAAAGCGATCGGGTTTCTCAAGCTCGAGGATCAGCCGCTCACGCTGGGCCCAAAGTCGTTGTAAATGGGCGGGGGATGGCTCCTGAAGGCAGTCCGCGTCGAAACGGTCGTACGTTTCGAGGATGTCCCGGTACGTCGGAAGATGGGGGTGTTCGCGTTCGGTTGACATCCTCAGCGCGGCTTGACGACAACCGCATGGATCTCCGCGATTTTACGGACCGTGCCGTCCTTGCCCGTCACCTCCTTTTCGTGGAGACAGCCGACGATGTCGACGAATTGGCTTTTGGCTGGAGGTTCGTTCGCGCGCAGTTTCTCGGCCCGCTCGTTGAAGACGATGACGTCTCGCCACTGGGTGGACCCGTCGTCTTGTCTGATCGCGAGCGGGAAGAACGCGACGGTTTTGCCGTTGCGCGTGGTGCGAAAATGACTATCCGCGCCGAGGCGACCGGCCAAACGAACCCGTTCCCTGGCGTCGCCATCCTCCGATCCAGTGAACGCTTCCTCCGGCGCCATCTGAGAGGGCATGGAATCGACGGAGAGGGGCTGATCGCCTGTGGGAGGGGAGATTGACTGATCGTCGTTGACAACGGGCACAAGGGCCGTTTCATGACCTCTGAGATGTGAATGGGAGATCAAGGTGGTCGACCCGTCGGGTGTGATCGAGAGCCATTGGTTTTCGGGGTCGAGCGTCGAGACGAAATTCACGGCCTCCGGGGCGAGCACCGGTGGGCTCTGACGCACCAGGCGGATCGCGAGCTCCGTGGTTGTTACTTTGACCGCGTCCGCGTCGGGAAAGATCTCAAGCTCCGTCGTTGGGGGATTGCCCAGGCGGTAGCGCATCCCCTCGCCGAGCATGAGATCGAGCGTGGCTCGGCCGGGACGTGGAGAACAGCGGCGATCGCCGCCGCGTCCCATGATCTGAGCACGGGATCAGCTTGAGAAGCAGGGTGGATTGGCCTCGATTCGGTCATAGGACTCCCACCTTTCGGAGACGCAGGATGAGATGCGCGCGAGCGATCGTCCGCTGATCGACCCGGCGATGAACGGCCTCGGCTTCAATTTGGGAAGAGGGGAGAGAAGCGCGAATGCGGTGGAAACGGCAGAGTGCCGTGAAGTCGTCGTCCCGCAGCCAACGTGCGGTCTTGGGTTTCATAGGGTAGGCGGATTCTACTCAATGCTTTATATAATGTCAACAAAATGATATAATCTATCATCGAAATGTCAAGTGAAAACCAAATTGGTCAGCAGTCTGCGGGGCAAGAGCCTTTTGGCGGCGGTAAGAACGCACCCGAAGACAAGCAGCGCGGACCCCAGGCGGCCAATCCTCCACTCGACGACTTCCGGCGCCGCCTCTTGGGGCGACTCCCCGAACGGTGGATGCTGCGAGCGCGCGATATGGACCCTGAGGAAGTGCGCAGTCTCGGCCACATGACATACCTCCTCGCATTCACGCCAGAACCGGCTTCCGCCGTGTTCGATCAATTGGAAATTCTGTACGGAGGAAGATTCAAGGCCGATCCCGAGGCGTACGAATCCGAACTCGGAACGCTCCCGGCAATGCTCTACATCGAGACCTTTGCGCGCATGTATCGACTGAATGAAACAACGACGCGCCGGTGGGGCAATCTCGCCGCGCTCGATCTTGCCCGCACATGCCTCCCGATCTTCGAGAGCGAGCGGGAGCAACAGCTCACGCGCGCCAGTTCCACCCACTTCGTCGAGATGATGATCGATGCGGCGGCGGACATTGGAGCGAATGGTCTGCGCGCCTCGATCCGGACCCACGTCGATCTCGTTCGCTGGGCCCGGGAGCGGAACATCGTGCCGCACACCTACGGCTGTGCCGTTCGCTGATCGCGCGCTCGGTCTCACCTCGTCTACGTGGGTACGATCCAGGCAATCTTTTGGCATTCCCGGCAGAGGTAAAGCAGCTGGCCGTCGGCGTTCTTCTTGACCCACGGTGTCGTCATACGGCAGCGCGCGCACAGGGCGTTGATCTCGTTGGGGAGATGACGTCTGATCTCAGGCTCGCGCAGAACCTTTTCTCCCGAGTCGACCTGCCGCTTTAACCGGTCCTGCTTCGCGAACTGGTACGCGTCGAAGAAGATCTCCAATCCGCGGATGTGATCGAGTGGATTCGGCGACCGCAAGAGCACCTTCGCGTGGGAGTAGGGGAGCGTTACCTTCTCGGTGCTCCGCGTCAATCCCCGTTTCAGCGCGCGAGATTCGGCGAGCAAGGTCTCGACCTCCAGCACCGTGCTGCCGAATCTCGCCAACCCACGAATCCGGGTATCGCGCAGCTGAACCTGGATCAGCGCATCCCAATCGACGGGCCAGATCTCCTCGTTCACCGCAGCGATTGTGGCCGTCCGGGCTTGCGTTTCCGCCGAGCGGATCGCTTGGTCGAAACTGCTCGCGTTGCCCCTCTCGAGTTCGATCTTCGCCAACTCGAACAGTGCGGCGGTGGCGATCGACGGCGTCGCTTGAGCGTGATCGACGATCCCCTCCAAACGCGCTCGCGCTTCGTAAGAGGTCGTCGCATCCTTCGTCACGTCGCCTTCCTTGCGCCACTGTTGGGCTTCCCGCCACCGCGCCATGAGATAGAGGGGCCAGTCCACGCCTTCCGCCGCGCTTTGCGCCGCCGCCAGGTGGACGCGACCCGCGGGTGGCGGGATCTTCCCGCGCTCGTCGTAGACGATTCCCATCAGGAATCGGGCCTTCGCGCGCAATTGCCGCAGCTCGACGCTTTCGGTTCGGTTGTCCTCGTAGCGATCGAGGATGCCGGCACAAATCCGCTCCACCTTCCGGGCTTCGTTTTCACCCAGCGTGATCGCGAGCGGCGCCAGCTCGTCGAGTATCGCCGCGTCGATTCGGATGTGCCGCGTCATTGCTGACGTCGGCTTCGTGCCTCGTGACCGCATAGCGTTCGCACCAACGGCGGCACCGACGACGGCGAGGCCGCTTCTGAGCACGTCTCGTCGGCTCACTTGTGGAGTCACGTACGCTCTCGCAGTCTTGGCCAATTCCTTGAGGATTGCTTCATCCATACCCAGCGGTCCCGACAAATTCTCTACCGTTATCGGCCCCGCGAACGCGCGGTCGCGCTCGATCTTCTCGATCATCCCCCGCGAGAGTTTGCAGGCGGCGGCGAATTCTCGCTGTGACAGCCCTAGTTGACTCCGGCCCAGGCGGACCGCCTCGGCGAACGGACTCCTCTCCTGTCGTTCCATGCGTCCGCTCCTTACGCGTGAGACGCGCGTCGCGTGATCTACCCCCAAGGTGGGCTGTGACGAGGGTACATCCGCGACCGGTCACGGCGCCCTGCGTAAACGCTTACGCCAACAGGAACCCCGGTCCAAACCCCCATGATTGAGCGAGGGTAGCGCAACCTGGCGTTGCCCAGGACACGCGCCCCGATCGATCGGGGGAGCGTCGACCGCGCCATGGTGGCCGTGATCGCCAAGGAGGGAGCATTGTGAAGCACTTAGTTCGGTTGTGTCTCCTCGTCGCCGTCGCCGGCGGCGTCACCCTCGGCGTCGTGAGTCACCGGGGCGCCGCGCATGACGAAAAGATCACGCCTCGACCATCGGCGCCATCGCCGTCGCAGGTCACGCTCAGTGAAGACGCGAGCGGAACGCTCGTGGGCTACCGGGTGGTCGCGGGCGACGCGCTGGTGATCCGCCTCAGCGGCGCGGATATGACGAGTTGCGCGCTGAATATCCACACCGGTCCGCAAAGCGGCTCCGAGCACGCGGAGCCGGGAATTGTCGTCGATTACCGGGTTGTTCCCGTGGCGTCGTGGCGGGATGAGGCGGCCCGACTCGGCCAGCCATGTGGCGAGTATTGGTCCATGGTCAACTGATTGAGGAGGCGGACGATGAAAGCACGCATTCCGGTCGAGGTGCTCGACAACGACAGTTTTGAAGTGCCGGGGATCGCCCGCATGGGAAAACCGGCGCGCATCCAGCACCAGGTCATGGTCAACCGGGTCGGAGCCATCCAGGAAATCGTGACGACCGCGGCGGAGGGCATCGCCAGCGTCTACGGGATCACGGCGGAAGCGGCGGAAACAGGGATCCATCGGCTCGGTCGGCAGGACAGCCTGATGGCGCGGCAGGGCGAGGAGGCCATGCGTGAGCACGAGCTCGCCAAGGAGCGTCTGCGGCGGCGTCAGCAGCAACTCGCGGAGGGGGCGTCCGGGGCGCTGCACGCGCTCTTCCAGCGCGATCTCGACGATGCGCTCTGCCAACCCGACGGCGCCTTCTACCGGCCGACGGTCGGCGAGCGCTTCGGCGCCTGGTTTTTTGACGACACCTCGATCGAGCTGCAACGGCGCAACCTCGCGCCCCTCACCCCCGGCGAGCGACTCAAGGAGATCTTCATCGGGGGTGTCACGGACGCCAAGGTGGCCGCCCACGACCGGCGTCAGATCGGCGAGCGGCGTGATCGGCAGGCGTTGTATCTGCAGCTCGCCGATGCCCAGGAGAAGTTGGCGGCGCTCGCGTCCCGCAATGCCGATCTGGAACTTCGGGTGGCGCCGGTCGATCCAGGCATGGCCGCGCCGAGGTGCGAGGACCTGATCGACCCGGACGATGACGAGCTCGCCGCCCAGATCGATGCGGTCGAAGATCTCTTGCGACAGGTGCGTTCGCCGCGACTGGAACCAGAACCGGTGCTCGACCGGCGGGCGCGAGCGAATGGAAGATTGGAGGTCGTCGATGCCGAACCCGTCGAGTAAAGCCAGCATCAGCTACTTACCGATGGCGTCCCGCGCGGACGCACTGACCGCCGTGGGGAACGTCGGGAGGATGGCCCCTATCCAGCAGGCGTCGGCGATCGTCTCGCCGGCGCGATTCGCCAAGCTGATCCCGACGGCGCCAACGGGACGGGAACGGACGGTCGGGCGCGAGGTCGCCTACCGTGCCGCCATCCAGGAGGGGCACCTGCGGCTTCAGGGAAGCGCGGCGGTGGCGATCGCGCAGATGCACGATCACACCCATCGGGTGCTGGTTGCCGGGGTCTGCACGATGAATGCCCGGGTCCGCGCGGTCGCCGACGAGGAAGACCGCGCTGAACTGGCGGCGATCGCCGCCGAGCAGAAAGGGATGATGATCAGGCACGAATTCGGCGTGCTGGAAGCCGGATGCTACCGGGTCGCGGCCGAAGTCGACCGGGAACTCTACGCCGAGCGCCGCGGAGGAGTGCGTGGTTGGCTGCGGAAGGAGTAGGTAGTGAGCCGCTTCGAACAGGTCTGGGCGGGAGCATCGCCCGAGCGGTCACCGGTCGCGGCCTTCCCGCCCCGCTCCAATCCCGAGGCGGATCCCGCCGTTGCGGCCTACCGCGTCTGGAGTACGCAGTTGATGACGGGCGCGGATCGATTCCCGACCCCACGCTCGCTCGACCTGCGCAAACTGCGCCTGACCGAGGGCTACCGCGAGGCGCTGCGCCAGGCGCCTGGGGAACAAGTCGCCCTCTTCGGGATCTGGGACGCGGCCTACCGCGTGCTCGAACGCCTCCACTGGGAACTCGCGCCACCCGTGATCGATCCGCCGCCTCCACCCCCGCCGCCGGGATTCGAAGAGGTTCGACGGCAGTACAAGACGATGAAGCGCGACCGGGCCCGGCAGGGAGAAGAGCGCCAGATCCACTGGCATCCCTTGGAGGTGGCGGCTGATGACTCCGGGCGGTGAGCCACGTCTGCGCCTCCCCCCGGCGCTGCCGCCGGTGGACGCCGCACGGCTGGCGCCGCTGCTCGACTGCGCCCGCAATCTGGGCATCGGCGTCAGCGGCACCCGCGGCATCTCAAAGACGCAGCTCCTGCGTCTGATCGCCTGGCTCGATTTCACCCACCCCGTTGCTCCCAAACCGACCATCCTCGTCGATCCGGTCGGGTCGCTGGTCGACGGGATCCTCTCGCTGATTCCTTATTACCATCCCGCGGATCAGGCCGCGTTGTGGGCGAGGATCCGCTACGTCGACCTCACCCCGACGACCCACGCCGTCGCCCTGCCGCTCCTCGCGCCGCTCGGGATCGGACGGGAGACGCCCTTCGATCTCGCCCAGCGTTTTCCGGCCGCGCTCGCCCGCCTCGACCCGAAGCTCAAGGAGGCCAGCCAGGAAGGATTCAACGTTCTCTGGGAAAGCGCTTCCCACGGCTGCGCGATCCTCGTCGCCCTGGGCTGCCAGGTGAGCGAGTTGCCGCCTCTGCTGCGCGAGCCGGAGGCGTGGCGGGGCGCCTTGGCGGAGGCCCGCCGCCGCTGCCCCGAGGTGGCCGACTCCGTCGTCTTCTTCGAGCGCGACTACCTGCCGCTCAAACCCGAGCAGCGGCGCACAAAAACCAAGTCGCTGCTGACCAAACTGACTCTCTTCGCCGATCCCCCGACGAAGGCCCAGTTTTGCGCCGGCGCCGCGGGTCTTGACTGGGAAGCGCTCCGAACCGAGCGCCAGCTCTGGCTCTTCGACCTCCGCTTCGAGCCGGCGGGCGAGGCGCGCCAGTTCAAATTGCTCTGGATCTTGCTCCTGCTGATCGAGTATGTGAAGCGGTGGGGCGCGGCCCATGGCGGCGAACGCGGCCAATCCCTCTCGCTCATCATTGATGAGGTGACCGCGCTCTTCGCGGAGGGCGGGGCGTCCAGCCGGCTGCTGGTGGCCGACCTCGACGGCCTGATCAACCGTTATTCAAGAAATTATAATATTCATGTGACGATGAGTTATCAAGAACTCTTTCAGCTGCCCTCGGGGCTGCGCCAGACGCTGCTCTCCCTCGGCACGCAGTTCTTCGGCCGGATGACCGACTGGGAGACGATGGAATTCGTGGCCAAGCGCTACACCGACTTCGACCCGGATCTCGAAAAATCGCGCGAGCCGATCCTGCGGACCTGGGAGGGGCGGGTCTACCCGATCGGGGAGCGGGTTGAGACCTATTCCCGGATCGAGCAGCGGAGTCTGACCCAGGACCGGCTCGCGCGCCTGCCGACCTTTCGTTATCTCGCCTCGGTCACCACCAAGGAGGGCGAACCACCCCGCCCCCTCCAGGAGTTCTCGATCGCACGGTACGCGATGCGCCGTTTCCCCCCCGCCGATCGCCTCACCGCGATCCGGGCAACGCTTTCGCGCCGGGACGGCGAACCCGTTGCCGCCATTTTGCGCGAGATCGCCGGACGTGGACCGCGCGTGAAGAGCGTTCCCGCACCCGTGATCGACCCCACGCTCGAAGCCGACCGGCCGCCGCCCCGGACAGGACGTCGCCGCGATCTCGCGTCCTGATGTTCCATCGCGCTGAAAGGGATCCTCCACGATGACGCGATCGGACGTGCCCGGTCTCCCGGGCGACCGGATCTTGCGCGCGCTCGGCCGCTACCACCTCTTGACCCGGGCCCAGTTGACACGGCTGCTCTACCGGCCGGCCTCGACCACCTTCGTCGGGGAGCAGCTCACCCGCCTGACCCGGCAGGGCTACCTGCGGATGGAGCGCACGCCCCTCGCGATCCCGGTCGGCGGGACCCCCGGCTGCTGGATGCTCCGGGAAGCTGGCCGTCGCTATCTCTTGACGGCCGGCCTCGAGGTCCCCCATCCCGCGCCGGGGCCGATCACGTCGCCCTACCACCTCTGGCATCTCGTCGCGCTCAACGATGCCCTGATCGCGCTCGAGCTGCTGTGCCGGACCGATCGAGCGCTGGTCCTCGAGCGACTCCGGCACGACCGTGATCTCCGGCGAAATGCCCCCCGCGTGAGCCTGCCGGATGGACGGGTCACGACCGTGATCCCCGATGCCTGGATCGACCTGACCGTTGCCGGCGCGCCGATGAGCATCGCCCTGGAGCTCGACCGCGGAACCGAGGACGAGCGCCAGTGGGCCCGCAAGCTGGCCGGTCTCCTCGCGCTCGCGGCCGGTCCCTACCGCGACGCGTTCGCTGCCGATTCGATGACGGTCGCCGTGATTGTCACGACCGGCGCGCGTCGCGTCGTCCAGCTCCGGCGGTGGACCGAACGGGAGTTGGAGCGGCTGGGCAAGACCCACTGGGGTGAACTCTTCTGGTTCGCGCACGCCGATCCCGCCCGGACCGATCCAGCGGCGCTCTACCTGGGCGCGTGCTGGGTGCGGCCCTTCGATCCAGAACTCAGGCCCCTCATCGCAATCGCGGAGGGTGATATGGACCGTGTCTCCGGTTGCGTTCAGGGCGAGGGCTGATGGCCGGGGAAGCGGAAAAAGGACGACGTCCGAAGACGACGCGAGGGTCCGCGGAAGCGGTCGCGAGCGGAGGAGAAGGACGGAGGAGTGATCACTCACTGAAGCGACGAATCAGTGATGGTTACGGGATTTTTGCCCAAGGTGGAACGGGCTGCCGCGCCCTACTCGACGCCCTACCGCCCGCCCCGCCGCCGATCGAGATCCCACGGCGATGGATGATGCCGGGGCGAGTCAGTCGAGCCTCCTCGGCTCCTGGTTGTCGGAGCGCTCATCCATCGCGGAGACGACATCCCGGTCGCCCGGTGCTTCTCGTCAGATTCCGATTGATGACGGTTGTGTCGCGACGGAAAGATGGGCTAGTCCCCGCG
Organism: Thermoanaerobaculia bacterium; assembly: GCA_038319475.1. GTDB lineage: Bacteria > Acidobacteriota > Thermoanaerobaculia > UBA5066 > Gp7-AA6 > JALYUA01. The sequence continues at coordinate 910 of JBBQDF010000063.1, read as the reverse complement.
TTCGCCGGCTCGGACCCGGCGGGGCAGGGGAGCAGCAGGTGGGGACGCCAGCGACCGCACCTTGCCGTCGACCGCCGGGATCACGATCGAGGCCGGGGTCATCAGACGCGCGGCGTAGCGGTCGGTGATCGCCCGGAGTTCCTCGGGAGAGGTCCGCGCTGGCGGCAGGATCCGGGTCCGAATCTTGGTGGTTGTCTGGCCGAGCCGGATGAAGGCCTCGCCGCGATCGAGATCCTCGATCGCCTTGACCCAGCGCTCAGACTGCTCGGCCAAACTGGAGTAGACCGGATGCGTGCGGTCGAGCGCCTGCGGATCGACGACCTCGTGCTTGATCTCCCGCTCCTGGAAGCGGCCGAAGCGGCGGGCGGCCCACTCGGCGTCCGCGCGGCCCATGCGAAAGCCGATCGTGATCGCATTCTGCAGGGCGCCGCTCATCCGGTCGGAGAGTTGCGAAAAGGTTTGGTGAGCCATCGTCAGGAAGAGGCCGTACTTGCGACATAAACTCAAGATCCTGGCGAGTCCGCTTTCGCTCTGGCTGCAAAACATCGAGAACTCATCCAGGATCAACTCGTAGTGCGTCCGCTGATGGGCGGGCAGATCGGCCCGGGAGAGCGCGGCGACCTCAAAACCGTGCGTGATGAAGGCGCCCAGGAAGCGCTGGACCTGCTCCGGCAGCCCGCCGAGGTTGACGATGAGGGAGACGCCCTCGTCCATCAAGCGACGAAAGTCGAGGGCGTTTCGGTGCTGGCCGAGGCTATAGCGCAGGGTCGGGTGAAAGGTGAGCAGATCGGCCCGGTTCAATGAAGATTCCTTCATCAGCGCCGCGTCCTTGCCCCATCGATCGACCCGGTCGCGGAAGAAGCGGTGAACCTGCGGATCGGTGACCGCGCGCAGGAGGTCATCGCGGTAG
>JBBQDF010000062.1:0-10158 GCA_038319475.1 Thermoanaerobaculia bacterium | reverse complement strand
AATGCTCTGGTCGACCCGGTCCTGCTCCTCTGCTATTCGCCCCGTCCGGTTTCCTTTCTCGCCAAGGCGCCTCTTTTCCGGATGCCGGTCGTCGGCATGCTCGTCCGTCTGTTCCGTTCGATCCCGGTTCATCGCGCGCAGGATGGAGCCGACCAACTCGTCCAGAACCGCGAGACGTTTGAGAGCGCGGCGCGGCTGCTCGCGGCCGGGGGAACGCTGGCCCTCTTTCCGGAAGGCATTTCCCACGACGCGCCGCGCCTTGCGCCCTTGAAGTCCGGCGCGGCGCGCATCGCGATCGGCACGGCGTCTTCGACCGGGACGCCGATCTCAGTCGTTCCGGCCGGGCTCTACTACACGTGGAAGCACAAGTTCCGCAGCTCCGCCCTCCTCGCGTTCGGCGAGCCCATCAGCGTCCGACCGGTTGAGGGGGGCGCAACGGGAGAGCCGGACCGAGATCTGGTCCAGGCGTTGACGGAGCGGATCTCCGAAGAGCTAACCGCAATCACGTTGCAGGCCGACGCGGGGGAGACGATGGATCTCGTCCGTCAGGCGGAGCGGATCTTCGGGACGGGTGCCGAGCGACCGAACCTCGCCGAGGAGCTCTCGCGCCGGCAGCGTTTCGCCGCCGCGTACCGGCGCCTTTCGCGGGAGGACCCGGCGCGGCTCTCGGTCATCCGGGAGCGGATTCGCCGCTTCGAGGCGCGCCGACGGCAGGCGCGGCTCTCTCTCGAAAACCTGACCCCCGAGGCTCTCGGCGCACCAGGGGTCGCGAAAATCGTCGCGCGAAATCTCGGTTCCCTTGCGCTCTTCCCGTTCGCGGCGGCGGGCGTCCTCCTCCACTATCCCGCTTACCGCCTTTCGGGATTGCTCGCGAGGAAGCTCGTGAAGAGCGGAGAGGACGTGCTCGCGACAGTGAAGGTCGCCTCCTCCATGCTGCTCTTTCCCCTCACCTGGTCGCTCTGCGCGGCCGCAGCCTGGCGATTCGCGGGCCCGGCCCTCGCGGCCTCCGCGCTTTTCCTCGTCCCCTTCTGCGGGTGGGCCGCGCTGCGCGCGTCGGAGTCGTTCGAGACGGTTGCCGGACGGGCGCGGGCCCTGGCGTTCTGGCTCTTCCGCCGCCCGGCACTGCGCCGGCTAATGGGAGAGCGAGCCGCCCTCCAGCGGGAAATGCGGGAGATCGCGGAAAGCCTGGAGAAGGTGAGCGATCAGGAGCCGCGAGTTCCTCAACGCTGAACGCTCAACCTCCCCCCTCAAACCGCCGACTTGTTATGCGCCGTCTTCCTCTTGCTGTGATCCAGGATCCGCTTGCGGACGCGAATGGCAGCGGGAGTGACCTCGACCAACTCGTCGTCGTTGATCCACTCGATGGCCTGCTCGATGTTCAATTCCTTCGGCTGCGTCAGCTTGATGGCCATGTCGGAGGTGGAAGCCCGCATGTTTGTCAGGTGCTTCTTCTCGCACGGCTGAATCACCATCTCGCCTTCCTTGACCTGCTCGCCGACGATCTGCCCCGGATAGACCTTGTCCATCGGCTTGACGAAGAACGTGCCCCGGTCGCCGAGACGGTCGAGAGCGTACGCGGTCACGTCGCCGCCTTCCTTGGCGACCATCGCGCCCCTGGATCGGTTCGGCAGCGGGCCCTTGTGCGGCCCGTACTGGTCGAACAGGTGGTTCAGAAGCCCGGTGCCTTTCGTGAGCGTCAGAAACTCGAGCCGGAACCCGAGCAGGCCCCGCGAGGGGATCGTGAACTCGATGCGGGTGCGGTCGCCGTGACGGCCGAGGTGCTTCAACTCCCCGCGGCGCTCCCCGACGGCCGCGATCACCGCGCCCGTGAACTCATCGGCGCAGTCGATGACGAGCTCTTCGTACGGCTCCTGCAGCTGGCCATTCTCGTCGCGCCGGAAGATGACCTGCGGGCGGCCGAGGGAGAACTCGTAGCTCTCCCGGCGCATCGTTTCCGCGAGGATCGCGAGCGAGAGCTCTCCGCGGCCGAGCACCAGGAACGCATCCGGCGAGCCGGTCGGTTCCATGCGAAGGCCGACGTTGCGCTCGAGCTCCTTTTCGAGGCGCTCCAGTAGATTGCGGCTCGTGACGTATTTGCCTGACTGCCCCGACATCGGCGAGTCGTTGATGCGGAACTCCATCGAAAGCGTGGGTTCGTCGACGCGGATGCCGGGCAGCGGCTCGGGGTCGGAGAGGTCCAAGATCGTGTGGCCGATCTCGATGTCGGGAAAGCCCGAAATCATGCAGATGTCGCCGGCGGAGGCGTCCGTCACTTCGACGCGGGTGATTCCCTCGAAGAGGTAGATCTTGCCGGCCTTCCCTTTCTCGACGATGGTCCCGTCGGGGCGGACCGCCGCGAGGTCGATGGCGTGCGACAGGCTGCCCGAGTGAATCCGGCCGATCGCCAGCCGGCCCAGATAATCCGAGTAGTCGGTGTTCGCGACAATCATCTTGAAGGGAGAGTCCCCGATGACCGGCGCGGGAATGTGGTCGAGGATCGTGTCCAGGAGCGGTTTCAAGTCGCCGGAGGTGGCGTTTGGATCTTTCGAGGCAAAACCGATGCGCCCCGAGCCGTAGAGGACCTCGAAGTCGAGATGGTGGTCTTCCGTCGCGAGCGAGAGGAAGAGGTCGTGGATCTCGGCCTCCACTTCCATCGTGCGCGCGTCTGACCGGTCGATCTTGTTGATCAGGACGATCGGCCGCTTGTCTCCCTCGAGCGCCTTCTTCAAAACGAAGCGCGTCTGCGGGAGCGGCCCCTCCGACGCGTCGACCAAGAGGAGCACGCCCTCGACCATCGTCAAGATCCGCTCGACCTCGGAGCCGAAGTCTCGATGGCCTGGCGTGTCGACGATGTTGATGATGGTGTCGCGGTACTTGACCGCCGTGTTCTTGGCGAGGATCGTGATGCCGCGCTCCTTCTCGAGCTCTCCCGAGTCCATGACGAGCTCGGCCACGTGCTGGCCCGCGCGGAACGTCCCGCACTGGTTCAGAAGCGCGTCGACCAGGGTGGTTTTGCCGTGGTCGACGTGGGCGACGATCGCGAGCGCGCGCCGGTCCGCCCGCCGCGCGAGGGCGGAGGTATCTTTAGGGGCGAGAGTCATGGTGGGTTCCATTCTCATTCTTTCTCTTTCACGAAGGCGCGGCAAACGGGGAAACAGACGATAACAGGATGGCCGACCCTTCCATTTCCACAGCGCCCTTTCCCGAGCCGGGGCCCGCCCTTCTCCGCCACTTCGGACACGCCGGGTTCCGCACGGGACAGGAGGACGTCGTGCGCGCCGTGCTGGCGGGCCGCGACGTTCTGGCTGTGATGCCGACCGGCTCCGGCAAGTCGATCGGCTACCAGCTTCCCGCGGTCCTCCTGGAGGGCACGACGCTCGTGGTGTCCCCGCTCATCTCGCTGATGAAGGACCAGGTGGACGAGCTTCTCCGGCGCGGCATTCGCGCGGCCGCGATCCACTCGGGCCGGAGCTCCGCCGAGCGGGCCGAAGCGCTGCGGGCGGCCCGCGCGGGCACGCTCGACCTTCTCTACGTCGCGCCGGAGCGCTTCGCGTCTCAGTCGTTCCGCGATCTCCTCGCCGAAATTCCGATCGCGCTCTTCGCCGTCGACGAGGCGCACTGCGTGTCGGAGTGGGGGCACGATTTCCGGCCCGATTACCGGGTGCTCCAGTCCGCGGCGAAGAGCTGCCGCCGGTCGGGTTCGAGCGCGGGGCGCCCGCCCATCGCGGCCTTCACGGCCACCGCCACTCCCGAGGTCCGCGCCGACATCGTCGCTTTGCTCGGCCTGGCGGACCCCGCCGTGTTCGTTGCGGGGTTCGACCGCCCGAACCTCTTCCTCGACGTGCGCCGCGTCTCGGGCGAGATCGAGAAATGCCGCCTCCTTCCGGAGCTGGTCGGAACCCGGCGGGCGCTCGTGTACACCGCCACCCGCAAGAGCGCCGAGCGCGCCGCAACTTCCTTGAGGTCCGCCGGGCTTTCCGCCGAGGCGTACCACGCGGGCCTCGACGAGGGGCAGCGCACGCGCGTGCAGGACGCCTTCGCGCGAGGAGCGCTGCCTGCCGTTTGCGCCACCAACGCGTTCGGGATGGGGATCGACCGCCCCGACGTCGACGCGGTCGTGCATTTCGAGATCCCCGGCTCGCTCGAGGCTTATTACCAGGAGATCGGCCGGGGAGGGCGCGATGGCCGCCGCGCGGACGCCACCCTTCTCTGGAATTACGTGGACGTTCGGACGCGCGAGTTTTTCATCGAGCGCGACGACGCGGAGCTCGATTTACGGACCCGGCACGCGCCCCCCGATCCCGAGCAGCGAGAGCGAAAGCGCGAGCTCGACCGCGCCAAGCTCCGGCGCATGATCGGATACGCGGACGCCACCGGGTGCCTGCGCGCGACCCTCCTCCGATACTTCGGCGAGCAGAACGCGCCGTCTCGCTGCGGCTTCTGCGGGAACTGCGCGCGGCGCAGCCCGCTTTCCGAAAGCGACCTTCTGGTTCTGAGGAAAGTGCTCTCCGGAGTCGCGCGGGGCGGCGAGCGGTGGGGCAAGCGCAAGATCGCCGCGATGCTGACGGGCCGCCTCGAAGACCTGCCGGAGTCCCTCGCCGGTCTCTCGACGACGGGGATTCTCTCCGAGCTTTCCGCGAAGGCCGTCGAAGCATGGGTCGACGCCGCGGCGGGCGCCGAGCTCCTGCGCTCCTCGGATGACGTCTACCGGACCCTCGCGTTGACGCGTCTCGGACGCGACGTGATGGCGGGGCGCGCGACCTCGGTCGAGCTGACGCTGCCGGCCGCTTTCGGCGCAAAAGGGTCGCGCCGGAAAAAGAGCGCGGCGCCGCCCGCCGCTCCGGGCTCGCCCCCGGAACTGGATGTCGTCGATCGCCTGCGCGCGTGGCGGCGGGAGGAAGCGTCCCGCCGCGGGGTCCCCGCCTACGTCGTCCTGCACGACAGGACCCTTCTCGCGATCGCCGGCGCACGACCGAAAACCCTGTCCGCTCTCGGTGAGATCTCCGGGATCGGTCCCGCGAAGCTCGAGACCTACGGGGACGGCCTGCTCGCCGCTCTCCATGCGGACGGCAGCTAGACCGGCCGACTGCCCTTAGACTTCGCGGTCATGCGCAGCTTTCTTCGGCGGGGCCTTGCCCCTGTCCTGCTTTTCCTGCTGCCGGCGGCGATCGGGTCCGCGGTGCCTTCCGGCTTCACGCTCGAGCGGGTCCTCTCCGCCCCCTTCCCGTCCGACCTGATCGCCGCCCCTTCCGGCGGAGCCGTGGCGTGGGTCTTCGACGTGCGCGGCGCGCGAAACATCTGGATCGCGCAGCCGCCGGACTACCGCGGGCACAGCGTCACCCCCTACCGCGACGACGACGGACAGGAGATCTCCGACCTCTCGTTCACCGCGGACGGCCGCGCTCTCGTGTACGTGCGCGGAGGCGATGCGAACCGCAGCGGCGACATCCCCAATCCGGCGCTCGCTCCGGAAGGCGCGGAGCAGGCGATCTATGCGGTCGTGCTCGACGGGGGCCCTCCGCGGCGGCTGGCCGAGGGGCACTCCCCCGCCGTCTCCGCGCGAGACGGGCGCGTCGCGTTCGTCTCGAAGGGACAGGTTTTCTCCGTCCCTCTCTCCGGGGCTGAAAAGCCGGCGGCGCTTTTCAAGGCCCGGGGCGACGCGGGATCGCTCCGATGGGCGCCCGACGGGTCGCGTCTCGCCTTCGTGAGCCGCCGTGGCGACCACTCGTTCGTCGGGGTGTTCGACCCCGCCGCGCGGACCGTCCGGTATCTCGATCCGAGTGTCGATCGCGATCAGGCGCCGGCCTGGTCTCCCGACGGCTCCCGGGTCGCATTTCTGCGCGTGCCTTCGTCGCGCGCGCTCCAGAGCTTCCGGCCGCACAGGGAGGCCGCTCCCTGGTCCGTCCGGGTCGCCCACGCCGCTTCGGGCGCGGGTCGAGAGGTCTTCCGCGCGGCCGAGGGAAAGGGAAGCGTCTTTCGCGGCGTGGTGTCGTCGCAGGAAGTGTTCTGGGCGGAGCCCGACCGGCTGGTCTTTCCGTGGGAGCGGGAGGGATGGACGCACCTCTACGCGATCCCTGCATCGGGCGGCACCCCCCTCCTGCTCACGCCCGGCGAATTCGAAGTCGAGTACGTGACGCTGTCGGCGGACCGGCGCTCGGTGCTCTTCAATTCGAACCAGGGCGACATCGACCGGCGGCACCTCTGGAGAGTGAGCGCCTCGGGAGGTCCTCCCGTCGCGCTCACGTCCGGTCAGGAGATCGAGTGGGCTCCGGTCGCTTCCGCGGACGGGCGCGTCGTGGCGTTCCTTCATTCGGACGCGCGCAAGCCGCCGCGGCCGGCGATCTGGCGGGAGGGAAGGGACATCCGCGACCTGGCGCCAGAGGCGATTCCGGCGGACTTCCCGGAGTCGGAGCTGGCCGTCCCGGAAGCCGTCGTGTTTCCGGCCTCCGACGGGATGAAGATCCACGGCCAGCTCTTTCTTCCGCCGGGAGGCTCCCGCGGCGCGCGCCATCCCGCCGCGATCTTCTTTCACGGCGGCTCCCGCCGCCAGATGCTCCTCGGCTGGCACTACAACTACTACTACCGCAACGCATACGCCTTCAATCAGTACCTCGCCAGCCGGGGCTTCGTCGTGCTCTCGGTCAATTACCGCAGCGGGATCGGCTACGGGATGGAGTTTCGCGAGGCGCTCGGATATGGCGCCACCGGGGCGAGCGAGTTCCGCGACGTCACGGGCGCCGGACGGTACCTGCGGACGCGCCCGGATGTCGATGCCTCCTCGATCGGACTCTGGGGCGGCTCCTACGGCGGGTATCTGACGGCTCTCGGACTCGCCCGCTCTTCCGACGTCTTCGCCGCGGGAGTGGATTTCCACGGCGTGCACGACTGGAACCCGGTCATTCGCAACTTCGAGCCCACGTACGATCCCGAAAAGAATGCCGCCGCCGCGAAACTCGCGTTCAATTCCTCGCCGCTCGCCTTCGTCGCGACGTGGCGCTCGCCGGTGCTTCTCATCCATGGCGACGACGACCGCAACGTCCCCTTCGGCGAGTCCGTCAATCTCGCGGAAGCCCTTCGCGAACGGAAAGTCGAGGTCGAACAGCTGATCTTTCCCGACGAGGTTCACGACTTTCTCCGTCACGAAAACTGGCTCCGTGCGTACCGCGCCGCAGCGGAGTTTCTGGAACGCCGATTGAGGAAGTAGCTGTCAGCTGTCAGCTCTCAACTCCGCACGCTGACGCTGAACGCTCGGCTCTTACCCCCCATGAAAGACCGAATCGTCTTCTCGAGCGGAGTGGGCCGGCGCTGTCCCGAGTGCGGCTGGCCGGAGATCGACTGCAGGTGCTCTTCGACCCTGTCCCGCGGCAACGAAGCCGTCCCTCCCGTCGTCACGGCGAAGCTGCGCGTCGAGAAGCGCGCTTCGGGGAAGAGCGTGACGGTCGTCGACGGGCTTCCCGACAACGCGGACCTCCTGGCGGCGCTGGCAAAGGAATGGAAGAAGGCCTGCGGGACCGGTGGTTCCGCGGGACAGGGTTCCATCGAGCTGCAGGGCGACCAGAGGGAGCGGGTCCGCGAGCTCGTGGCCAGGAGAGGATGGAAGGTGAAAGGATGACGCGGCGATGACGACCCGCGTGTATCTGGTCCGGCACGGCGCGACGACGCTCTCGGCCGAGGACCGTTTCGCGGGTGCCATCGACGTGCCCCTTTCCGACATCGGGCGCGGACAGGTCGAGAGCCTCGCGATCCGCCTGGCCACGGACCCCGTGGCCGCCTTCTACGCGAGCCCGATGGGCCGCACGATGGAGACCGCCCGCATTCTCGCCGCGCCCCACGGGAAGGAGCCGATCGCGCGGGAGGGACTTCGCGAGATCCATCACGGGCGATGGGAGGAAAAGACCCGGGCCGAAGTCGAACGGCTCTACCCGGAGGAGTACGCACTCTGGGAGACGGACCCGTTTTCTTTTGCGCCTGAGGGGGGCGAGAGCGGTCTTGCCGTGACCGCGCGCGCGCTTCCCGCGCTTCTCGAGATTGTCTCGCGGCACGAGAACGAGCACGTCGTAATCGCGTCGCACAAGGCGACGATCCGGCTGCTGGTCAGCTCGCTCCTGGGATTCGACGCGCGAAAATATCGGGACCGGCTCGATCAGAGTCCGGCGTCGCTCAACATCCTGGATTTCAGCGATCCGACGCGCGCGCGCCTGACGCTCTTCAACGACACGTCGCACTATTCAGCGTCCGGAGCCGGGCTTCCCTCCGAGCCCTCGGCGCGGCTGTCCAAGTGGTGGGACGCTCCCGGTGGAAAGAGATGAACATCGCGGGAAAGACTTCGACGATCAATCCCCGGACGCTGCGGCGCGTGCACCTGTACCTGGGCGCGCTCTTCGCGCCGGTGCTGCTCACGTTTGCGGCGAGCGGCGCCTGGCAGGTCTATCGATGGAACGACGCGAAGAAGGATGGGAGCTACAGGCCTCCCGCCGTCATCCGTGTGTTTTCCGAGATCCACCGCGACCAGACGATCGCGAAGGGAAGCCCGGCGCGCGGCGGGATCAAGGCCTTCATGTTCGCGGCCTCTCTCGCGCTGATCGCGACGACGATTCTCGGAATCGTGATGGCCTACCGGTTCACGGCGCGGCCGCTCACCGTCACCCTCTGCCTTCTCGCGGGGATCCTCGTGCCGGCGGCTCTCCTTCTCCTGGGCCGCTGACGGGTTTCCCATGGCGGACCTCCGCTGCCCGGTCCGCGGGTGCGGCGCGCCGCTCTTGCGCACTGGATCCGTCTGGTCCTGCGAGCGAGCCCATGCGTTTGACGAGGCCCGCAGCGGTTACCTGAATCTCCTGCAGCCGCAGGACCGGCGGTCGAGGCACCCCGGCGACTCGAAGGAGGCGGCACACGCGCGCCGCCGGTTCGCCGATGCCGGAAGAGAAGACTGGATGCGCGACGAGATCCTGCGGGAGTACGACGCGCTCGAGCGGGCGCGAGAGGGGCCCTCGCCCGCGGTGCTCGACGTCGGGTGCGGCGAGGGATTCCTCCTCGGATCACTCGCCCTTTTCCGCCAGGTCGACGCGAACGGGACCGACATTTCCGTCCCGGCGATCGATCTCGCGGCGAAACGTTACCCGGATCCGTGCTGGGTCGTGGCGAATGCGGACCGCGTTCTCCCCTGGGCCGACGGGTCCTTCGATCTCGTGCTCTCGGTGACCGCCCGGCGAAACGGCCCGGAGATGCGCCGCGTGCTGAAACCGTCGGGCCGGGTCCTTCTCGTCGTGCCCGGACCGGACGACCTGGCGGAGTTGCGAAAGGCGCTTCTCGGCGACGCCACCGAGCGGGATCGTGCCTCCCCGGCGGTCGAGGAGCTCGCGTCGGACCTCGAGCTTCTCTCGCGCCGGATCGTGCGTCAGAGAGCGAGGTTTTCCCGTGCGGAGGTCCGCGACCTGCTGACCGCGACCTACCGGGGCGGACGCTCTCGCGAACTCGCCCGCGCCTTCGAGATCGGCGACCTCGCGCTCACGATCAGCCGGGAGCTCCTGCTGTTCGGGGCGCGCGGTGAGGCGCACGGATGAAGCTCCTCTCTTCACGCCCCAATGCAGGCGAGCGTTCCGGGTTCTGCCGCCGCCGCGCGATTTGCGAAAAACTCCCGCCTGTGAGAACATTCGGACTTCCGCCGGTCTCGCAGGTCGAGCCTTCGCGGGCAGCGGTCCAACCGCGGACGTAGGCCTCGCCGGCAATCCTTCGTTCAAATCATCCAGCCGGAAACATTGCGGCGCAGCGCTTTTGCGGCGCTTCCGCGGAAACGAGACTCATGCCTTTTTCCACGTTCGGACTCCATCCCGACCTCCTGAAGGGGGTCAGGGAGATGGGGTTCACCCGACCCACCCCGATCCAGCAGGACACCATCCCGCCGGCCATGTCCGGCAGGGACGTGCTCGCCTGCGCCATGACGGGCAGCGGCAAGACGGCGGCGTTCGGGCTGCCCATCTTAAACCGTCTGATGGGCAAGCCGCGCGGCAAGACGCGCGCGCTCATCGTCACACCGACGCGGGAGCTCGCCGCGCAGATCGACGAGCATTTGACCGCGATGGCGGTCCACACCCCCCTGTCCTCCGCAGCCGTCTTCGGCGGCGTCGGCATGGCGCCGCAGGAGCACGCGTTCCGGCGGGG
>JBBQDF010000061.1:0-10175 GCA_038319475.1 Thermoanaerobaculia bacterium | reverse complement strand
GGGATGGCGGGCACCGCCGTCATCCGGATGATCCTGACGTGGCTGCAGGACTACTACCTGCTCCGGCTCGAGACGAAGCTCGCCCTGAAAACGTCCAGTCAGTTCTTCCATCACGTTCTGCGGCTTCCCGTCTCGTACTTCTCCCAGCGGTATGCGGGAGAGATCGGCGGCCGGGTGCTCATCAACGACAAGGTCGCGCACTTAGTGTCCGGGAAGCTCGCCACCACCGCTCTCGACTGCGTGCTCATTCTTTTCTACGCGGCTCTCATGTTCCTGTACGACGTGACGCTGACGCTCGTCGTGATCTTCGTCTCGGCGCTCAACATTGTCGCGGTGAAGATCGTGTCCAGGAAGCGGGTCGACGCCAGCCGCCGGCTGACCCAGGACCACGGCAAGCTGATGGGCACCGCGATGAACGGCCTGAAGATGATCGAAACCCTGAAGGCGACCGGCGGCGAGACGGAGTTCTTCGGCCGCTGGTCCGGTTACCAGGCCAAGGCGCTGAAGGCCGACCAGACGCTCGGCATCCTCGGCGAGGCCGTCGGCGTCGTCCCCCCGCTCGTCAATACGCTGACGACGACGCTCGTCCTCTTGATCGGCGGCTTGAAAGTGATGAACGGGCAGCTGACCGTCGGCATGCTCGTCGCTTACCAGACGCTCGTCGGAAGCTTCACCCGCCCGTTGAACTCCTTCGTCTCCTTCGGCGGAAGCCTGCAGGAGCTCGAGGCGGACATGAACCGCTTAGACGACGTGCTCCGATACCCGCAGGACGCGCTCTACACGCGTGAGAAGGAGCAGGAGAAGGACAACCGGGCCGTCCTGAAGCTCACGGGTCACGTCGAGCTGCGCAACGTCACGTTCGGCTACAGCCCCCTCGAGAAGCCGCTCATAGAGAACTTCAATCTCGTGATCAAGCCCGGACAGCGCGTGGCGCTCGTCGGCATGAGCGGCAGCGGCAAGTCGACGGTCGCCAAGGTGGTTTCGGGCCTCTACGAACCCTGGGAGGGGGATGTTCTCTTCGACGGAATCCCGCGCAAAAAGCTGTCGCAGCGCCTCATCTCCAATTCCGTCGGGCTCGTCGATCAGGACATTTTTCTCTTTTCCGGCACGGTGCGCGAAAACATCTCCATGTGGGACTCGACCATCCCGACGTCCACGATCTCCCGCGCGTCCCGCGACGCCGAGATCCACGAAGTGATCGAGGGGCGCGAGGGCGGTTACGGCGCCCCCGTCGAGGAGGGGGGCGGCAACTTTTCGGGCGGACAGCGCCAGCGGCTCGAGATCGCGCGAGCTCTTTCGCTCGGCCCGACGATCCTGCTTCTCGACGAGGCGACGAGCGCGCTCGATCCCAGCACGGAGGCGACGATCGACGACGCGCTCCGCCGCCGCGGCTGCACCTGCATCATCATCGCGCACCGCCTGTCGACGATCCGCGACGCCGACGAGATTGTGATCATGGACCGCGGCAAGATCGTTCAACGCGGGACCCACGACGGGATGAAGGACGTCGAGGGCTTCTACAAGTACCTGATCGCGGCGCACTGAGATGAGCAGCGAAGCGGACCTCGAAGCCACACAGATCATCCGGCGATGTCCGGTCGCCGCCGGCGGGTTTCGCCTCCGTGCGGTCGAGGGCGGCGCGGCGACGGTGGGTCGCGAATTCACCGCCGAGAAAAGCTGCGTCATCGGGCGCGTCGACTGCGATGTGGTCGTCCCCGATCCGAGCGTGTCTCGGCGCCATGCGCAGGTGGAACGGACGGCGACCGGCTACCTGCTGACCGATTTGAAGAGCGCCAACGGCACGTGGATCGGCGACCGGCGCGTGCAGCAGGCGCCGCTCGATCATCTCGACCGGTTCCGCGTGGGCGGGACCGTGCTCGAGTTCTTCCGGGACGACGAACCCGAGGGGGACGACCTCGACCTCGTGCAGACGGCGGAGATTCCGCGGCGCGAGATGCTCGAGAGCATCCGCCTCGCGCTCTCCGTGCGCCTGGAAGATGAAGGGGAGCCCGTCCCGGTCGCCGGCAACCAGCCCTTTCTGCTGGACAACCCGGACGCGATGTGGATCGTGGAAGAGGGGCGTCTGGAGATCTTCACGGTTCCGATTCAGGACGGAGAGGCCGCCGGCGCGCGGACTCACTTCCTGAGCGTCGAAACCGGGCAGGCGCTCTTCGGGATGGATTTCGCGGGGTACGGCCTCGGGTCCGGCTTTCTCGCCGCCGGAAAGACGGGAACGAAGCTGCGGATGATCCAGCGTGCGCGCCTCGCCGAGCTCGCGACCTCGGGCAAGCACGCCGAACGCATCCAGACACTCGTCGAGGTGTGGGTGACGGGTCTCTCGAGGTCCCTGGTGCGCGACCTGCCGCCGGGTCCCCCTGCCGTGGATCTCACGGACGGGGAGGCGGCGACGCTCGCCTTCCAGGGCCGGGCCCGCGCGCAGAAGGGCGTGGTGTGGGTGGAGGTCCGCGGCGGCGCGCTTCTCTTCGTGAGCCTCGCCGAGGTGCTGCCGGGCGCCGGCGCCATCCTCTTCCCGCTGACGCGCGACACGTGGATCGAGTCTTCCGTCGAAGGGCTGTCGTTCACTCCACGGTCCGGCGCGGCCTTGCTGGCGCGGCCGGAGCTGTGGCGCGGGCTCGACGCGTTCCACCAGGCCCTGTGCGAGTGCGAGTTCTTGAACAAGAAGCTCGCCTCGGTCGACGAGTTCAACCGGCAGAAGAACAAGTCGGAGAATTTGAACGCGGCGAGGGAAGCCGCGTACAAGGACATCGGAGCGGTCCTCGCGGGCGGCGCCGGAAAAGCGAAGGCTCGCGCGGCGTTCGGAGAAGCGGAACCCGTCTTCCAGGCGTGCCGCGCGGTGTGCGAGGAGCTCGGCATGGAGGCGCGAAAGCCCGCGGAAACGGCGGTGGAGCGCAGCTTCGAAGACCATCTCCACGCGGTCGCGACGCTCTCGCGCTTCCGCACCCGGCAGGTCGCGCTGCGGGACAACTGGTGGCAGCAGGACCAGGGGCCGCTCCTTGCGCGAAGCGAGGAGACGAAGGACCCCGTCGCCCTCCTTCCCACGAGCCCGTCGTCCTACGACTGGGTCGACGGGAAAACGGGAGCCCGGCAGCCGGTCACGGCGGAGCTCGCGACGAAGCTGCAGCCCTTCGGGTGGGTGTTCTATCGCCGCTTTCCGGACGGGCTCCTGACCGTCAAGCACGTGCTGAAGTTCGGGATGCGCGGTCTCGGGCGCGAGTTCATCACGCTGGCGATGATGGGCGCCGGAATGGGGATCCTCGCGGCGATGACGCCCTACTTCACCGGAAGGCTCTTCGACACCGCGATCCCGCAGGCCGAACGCGGGATGCTCGTGCAGTTCTGCCTCGCGCTCGTCATCGGCGCCATCGCCTCGATCGCATTCAAGCTGACGCAGAGCATCGCCGTGCTGCGCGTTCAGGGGAAAATGGACTATTCCGTGCAGGCGGCGATGTGGGACCGCCTGCTGGATCTCCCGTCCACGTTCTTCCGCAAGTACTCCTCCGGAGATCTCGCCGACCGCGCCCAGGGGATAGACGCGATCCGGCACCTGCTGGCCGGCGCCGGGGTCAGCGCGATCCTCGGGGCGATGTCGTCGATCTTTTACGTCGTGCTGATGCTGACCTACAGCCTGCCGCTCGCTCTCCTCGGAATCGGGCTGACGATCGTGTTCGTCACGTTCACGACGGTCGCCAACTACCTGCAGCTGCGGTATCAGCGCGACCAGCTCACGATGAAGGGACGGATCACCGGCCTCGTCCTGCAGCTCATCTCCGGCGTCGGGAAGCTGCGCGTTTCGGGCGCCGAGGACCACGGCTTCCGGGTCTGGGCGAAGGAGTTCTCGGACCAGCGGCGGCTCGCGTTCAAGGCCGGGCAGATCCAGAACACGGTCTCCGTCTTCAACTCCGCGTTTCCCATCTTCTCGTCGATGGCGATTTTCTTCACGCTCGTGAGCGTTCAGACGGCCGCGGCGGCGAAGGGAATTCCGTCCAGCATCTCGACCGGGCAGTTCATCGGGTTCTCGACGGCGTTCGCGCTGTTTCTCGTCGCGATGCAGTCCCTGTCCGACGCCTCCCTCGGCATGTTGAAGGCGGTCCCGATCTGGGAGCGATTGAAGCCGATTCTGACGACGCCGCCGGAGATCGACGATACGAAGGTCGCGCCGGGGGCGCTGAAGGGCGAGATCGAGATTTCCCACGTGTGGTTCCGCTACATCGAGGACGGCCCGTGGATCCTTCAGGACGTGTCGCTGAAAATCGAGCCCGGGGAGTTCGTCGCGTTCGTCGGGGGCTCGGGGTCCGGGAAGTCGACGCTCATGCGGCTGATGCTCGGTTTCGAGACAGCCGAGAAGGGCGGGATCTACTATGACGGACAGGACCTGGCGACTCTCGACACGCGGCTGGTGCGGCAGCAGCTCGGGGTCGTGTTGCAGGACAACCGGGTGCTTCCCTCCGACATCTACCGGAACATCGTCGGAACTTCCTCGCGGACGATCGACGAGGCCTGGGAGGCCGCGGAGGCGGCGGGGTTCGCCGAGGACATCCGCGAGATGCCGATGCAGATGCACACCTACGTCAGCGAGGGAGGCGGTGGTTTTTCGGGCGGCCAGAAGCAGCGGCTGATGATCGCGCGGGCCATCGTGAACAAGCCGAAGATCCTGTTTCTCGACGAGGCCACGAGCGCGCTCGACAACAAGACTCAGGCGACGGTCACTCAAAGCATGGACAAGATGAACTCGACGCGGATCTGCATCGCTCACCGCCTCTCGACCATCGCCAACGCGGACCGCATCTGCTATCTGCAGAACGGCGTGGTCGCGGAGGTCGGGTCCTACGACGAGCTGATGAAGAAGAACGGGCTCTTCGCCGAGCTCGCGCGCCGGCAGCAGGTGTGATGCGGGGCGGCGGCGGGAGGGCGCGGCGTTGAAAAGCGCCGAACCGTCCTGCGGATCCGTTCCCGCCCGCCGGGAGCGCGTGGCGGCTCTGGGCGCCTCTCCCGCCGTGGTCGAGGAGCTCCTCGCGTACGACACCCCCCTCTTTTCTCGTGAACGCGCCGCCCGCGCGTTCGGGTTCGACGGCGCGGACGAGCCCCATCTCGAAGCCTGGAAGCGGTACGCCCGAGAGGCTCGCTCGGCCGGCGCGATCCCGGCGCTCGCGGCGCGTTTCGCGCAGCTTCTCTTCCCCGTCCGGGAGGGAATCAGCGCGACGGATTCCTACCGGCGGGCGACGCGGCAGGGGATCCGGCCCGAGGGAGATCCCGACGCGTCCGGAATCGGGCTCGTTGCTCCGGAGAGGGTGACGCTCGAAATCGCCTCGACGCCGACCGGGCCGGTCCCCGTGCTCGTCGCCCCCGAGCGCGCCGATTTCGAGGCCCTCGTCCGGGCATTTTCCGCGCGCAACGAGCCGGTCCCGGTGCCGTCTTCGATGGGCGCCTGCATCGTCACGGGGTTGAACAACTGGGACCGGATCGACGACTACAGGAAGCGCTGGCAGGCGGCGAACGTCTTTGGCGACTGGTCGGCCGAATTCGCTTCGCTCGCGAGCCGCCGGGAGCTCTACGAGGACCGCTTCCTGATCCTCTCGGTCGGCCCGTACAGCGGAGTTCCGGCGGCCGATGCCGGTTTTCCAGAGCCGAAGTGGCTCGACGTCTCGGGGGACATCCGCAAGGCCCACGAGGCCACGCACTACGCCACGTTCCGCCTCGCGGGGGCCATGCGGAACAACCTCCTCGACGAGCTGATCGCGGACTACGTCGGTCTCGTGCACGCATTGCGCGGGTACCGGCTCGATCTGGCGCTTCGCTTCTTCGGGCTCGAGAGTTTTCCGGAGTACCGGCAGGGCGGGCGGCTCGAAAACTACCGGGGGAAACCCCCGCTGTCCGACGCCGCGCTCTCGATTGCGGCGCGGCTGGTGCGCGATGCCGCCGTCCAGCTGGCGGGACTGGAGGCCTCGCACCCGATGGGCTGCGCGGAAGGGGACGTGCGGCAGCGTGTGACGGCGCTCGGGTCTCTCACGCTCGACGAGCTCGCGGCGCCGGAACCAGCGCTGCCCGAACGCCTCGAGGCCGTCCGGTCCCGCAGACCGGGGGAGTCCTGAGCCGCGCCGCCCGTCCGGGATTTCGACTGCGGCTGACCGTGACAGACCGCGGCCGGACGCGCGCGGCGGAGCGGTTCGAAGAGTTCGCCAGGGCGCAGGCAATTCCTCGGAGGATCCGAACGGACGTGCTGGTTATCTTAGACGAGATCCTCGCGAACATCGGGCGGCACGCGTGGAAGGACTCCGCCGGACGCCGCATCGGCTTCTCGGCAAAACTGGAGCCGGGCTGGCTCGATCTGCGGTTCACCGACGACGGCCGCCCGTTCGACTGGCTGGCGCGCGCAGACCCCGACACTTCCGCGCCCCTCGAGCGGCGGTCGATCGGCGGTCTGGGAATCCTGCTCGTGAAAAAGTTGACCGACGCGCAGAGCTACGAACGAGTCCGCGGCCGCAATCGCCTGACCCTCCGCAAGAAAATTTAAGGTCCCGCGGCCCCCTTCAACTCTCGCTTACACCCTCGACTCTCAACTCTCAACTCTCAACGCTCAACCCTAACCATCACTCTCAACTCTTGAACATCAGCTTCTGCATCCCGATCAGAATCACGTCTCCCTCGGCGAGCCGTTGCTCTTTCACCCGCTTCCCGTTCACGAAGATTCCATTCGGCGACCCCATGTCGATCACCTTGTAGCCATCGGGGCCAAACGCGATGTCGGCGTGGTGCCGCGAGACCTCGCTCTGGGGCAGACAGAGATCGCTTTTCGGAGACCTTCCGATCGAGGTGACGCCCGGGCTCAAGACGTGCTCCCGGCTGTTCGCGCCCTCGAGGGGAATGATCAGGCGCGGCCGGGGGAGCGCCCTCGTTGCGGCCGGCGGCGGGTTGAAACCGGAGGGGGGCCCGGTCGCCAGCGTCGGGACGGGGAGAGGGCGGGGAGCGCTCTGGCCCGCCGGGAATCCCGGTCCCCGCCCGTCGATCCGGGTCGCATCCGGGGAATCCGCCGGCGCGGGCTTCGGCCCTCCCGCGCCGATCACCGTGTCGTTGCCCGCGGCGACGGCAGGCGAGGCATCGTGAGTCAGACGCAGGGCCTCGGATGAAGTTTCGGCGGGTTGCGGGGGGATGGACAGCGAAGGCGGCGGCCGGACGGCAGTCGCCTCGGCCCCGGGTGAAGGGGGTGGAGGCGCGGCGCCCTCCGGCGAGGCCGGAGACAGCGGCGCGGGCCCTTCGGCGGGGGGCGACGACTCGAGGTCCTCTTCGGAATGGAACGCGCCCACGAATTCTTTGCCGATCCCGTCGATCCGCTCGAGCTCCCTCTGACGCTCCGAGAGGCGCTGTTCGCATTCCTGCAGCCGCTCCTGGAACTGGGCGTCCTCGAATTCACCGAGCTCGCGCCGGAACTCGAGCTCCTCCTTCTCCATCGCGACTTCTTCGAGCGACGCTTCGACACCCGAGCGGATTCCCCGGAGTTTCTGGTATTCGTGCCGGGCCCGATCCTGGAGAGGCCGTGATTCCTTCTGGAGAGCGGCGCGGCGGGACTCGTAGTCCTGCCGGACTCGCGCGTAAACCTTCGGAGAAACCTTCGTTTTCCCCGCCTCCATCTTCACGAGGCGCTCCTGGAGCAGATTCTCTTCGGTCTTGATTCTCGCGAGGTCCGCGATCATCGAGGCGTCGATCCGGGCGAGGTCTTCGTGCATGCAGGCTCTCTTTCCGAATGGGGGAAAGATCCTACACTCCGCCGCCGGGCGCCGGAAGCGCCGGAGCCCCCCGCTTATAATCCGATCGGGCCCGGGGCTCGACGCGTAGCTCTGGAGACCCTCCTCATGCCCACTTTCATTGTGAAAAAGAGCGGCCGCCGGTACGAGTTTTCGTCAAACATCGAGATCGGCCGCGGGCTCGAGTCCGGCCTCTCGATCGACGACCCGACGATTTCCCGCCGGCACGCGGAGTTGAGGCGGCAGGACTCGGAGTGGTGGATCCGGGACCTCGAAAGTCAGAACGGGACGGGAGTGAACGGCCGGCCTGTAACCCGTCCCACGCGCCTTTCCGAGGGCGACCAGGTTCGCCTCGGCGAAGTGTTCCTCGACTTCCATCGGGGAACAAAGGCGCGCCCCGCCGCGCAGAAGATTTCGGTCGTCACCCTGAGCGACGTCGCGCAGTCGGTGATCCGGAGCCTGCCCGTCCTCGATCCGGAAAGCGCCTGGTCCGTCGGGCCGGAGAAGGACGCCGGAGCCCTGGCGAGGGCCCGACGGAAGCTGAAGGTCCTTTCGAGCATCGCGACGGCGATCTCGGACACCCGCGACGAGGACGCGATGTTCCGGGCGATCCTGGAAAAGCTGTTCGAGGTGTTTCCGCAGACCGAACGCGGCTTCGTCATGGTTAGCGAACCGGGCGGCGACGGCAAGGACCTCCAGACCCGTGCCGTGAGGACGAGATCCGGACAGCGGTCCGACATCGCGATCAGCCGGACGATCGTGTCCGAAGCGCTCACGACGCGCCGGGGCGTGCTAAGCCTCGATGCCTCGAGCGACGAGCGATTCGGAGTGCAGAAGAGCATTCGGGTGTTCGGAATCCGGTCCGTCCTCTGTGTGCCGGTCATCGCGCGCGACAGGATCTACGGAATTATCGGCCTCGACTCGACGCACGAACGCGGCGCTTTCGACGAGGAGGACCTCGCGCTGCTGGTGGGTGTTGCGGGGCAGACCGCCCTCGCGATAGCCAACGCGCGGCTTCACCGCGAGATCCTGGACCGCGGGCTGCTCGACAAGGACCTGGCGCTCGCCAGGCGAATCCAGTCCGGCTTTCTGCCGAAGGCGACGCCCCGGCGGGACGGGTTCGACTTCCGGGCCCACTATCAGCCGGCGCTCGAGGTCGGCGGCGATTACTACGATTTTCTGGAGCTTTCCGGCGGCCAGATCGGGATCGCTGTCGGAGATGTTTCGGGAAAGGGCGTCTCGGCGGCGCTCTACATGGTCAAGGTGAGAGGAGAGATCCGTTACCACTCCGCGGGCTTAAACGACCCCTCGGAGATCCTCTCCCGCGTCAACGCGGACATCTGCCGCGACCCCGCGGAGGAAGGGATGTTCGTGACGGCGGTCCTGATCGTCCTCGACCCCGTGTGGCGCCGCCTGGTCATCGCGAGCGCCGGTCACATGCCTCCGCTCCTGCGCCACGGCGACGGACGGATCGACTCGCTCGATACGCCGCGCAACGCGCCCCTCGGCGCCCGCGACGACGCGGAGTTCCCCTCGGGCGCGTTCGACCTGGACCCGGGGGATACAGTCGTCGTCTACACGGACGGTATTTCCGAGGCCACCGGCAAGGGCGAGCGGCTCTTCGGCGACGAGCGTCTGAAGGCCGCGGTCCGGGCCGCCCGCGGAGCGCCCGAGCACGTGCTCGCGGCGGTGCTCGACGCGGTGGCTCAGTTCACGAAAGGGGAGCCGCAGAGCGACGACCTGACGCTGCTCTGTTTTGGCGCGGTCGAATCGGCCTCGCTTCGTCCCGGGCCGACGGCGCCGGTTCCGAGAGTGTAGGGCGACGGGCGGTCCGCCATGAATTGCCGGCGGGTCTACTTCTTCTTTTCCGGAGTCGCTTTCAGGAGGGCTGCCGCGGCCCGGTCGAGGATCTCGGAGGGCGCCTTGCCGGCCGGGGCTCCCGATTTTCGGACTCCCAGGACCCGCGCCGCCTGTTCCAGGATTTTGGGTTCAGCGTTGCGGCGTCCGGCCTCCTGGATCGCGGCATCGATCGAAGGCGCCAGCACGAAGAAGGAAGCGAAACCTGAAACGTCCAGGATCTGACGGACGGACTCGTTCACGGCGGAGAGCGCCAGCGCGCCTTCCCCCGCCTTCACCTTCTTTGCGAGCATGAGGAGGACCCGCAGGCCGGCGCTGCTGACGAATTCGACTTCCTGAAAGTCGATGACGAACTGCCGCGCGCCGGCGCTTAAGTGTTCGATCACCTTCTGCTCGAAGAGGTGCGACGTCTTGGTCTCGAGCCGTCCCGCAAGCTCGAGCACCACGAAGCCTTCCCGCTGACTTTCCCGGATCTCCACGCTCGCCGGCTATCCCGACTGAAAAACCATTTCGACGTCGCCGAAGTGGATCCGGTCGCCGGGAGAAAGAGGGACGGGC
>JBBQDF010000060.1:0-10193 GCA_038319475.1 Thermoanaerobaculia bacterium | reverse complement strand
CACGGCAGCGGATAGACGCGCGACCGAAGCGGGAGCTCCGAGAAATATTCGGTGTCGAACACCGCGACGTGAGGGACGTCGGGAAGAGCTCCGCGCGCGGCCTTCACGACTTCCAGCGCCCGCGGGTTGTGAAGCGGCGCGATCTCCGCAATCGCCGAGAGCTCGCGTTCGAGCCCCTCGTCGATCAACACGGGCTTCGAAAACCGTTCGCCTCCGTGGACGATCCGGTGGCCGACTCCCGTCAGACGCGCGGGCGGCGCGAGGGCCGGCGCGAGTCGCTCCAGGGCCTTCTCGACCGCCGCAGGAAAGGCGATCGCCTCGCGCTCGAGGTCGATCGCGCCGGAGACTGCCGGCTCGCGGCCGTCCCCGGAGAACAGCGCGAACTTGAGGCTGCTCGATCCGGCGTTGAAGACGAGCACCGGCACGTCAGCGCCGCTGCCCTGTCGTTGAAGCTCGAATTTGACCTCGTTTTGCTGAACGCTGAACGCTCAACGCTTAACCCTCAACCCTCAACTCTCAACTCTCAACTCTCAACCCTCAACTCAAAACCCCGATTCACGAATTCGACGGGCGCTGCCACAGCCAGTCCGCGATCTCCGGAGGGTCGATGCCGCGCTCCATCGCATAGGCGGTGTGCTCGCGGATGCGGCGCTGGTACGCGCGGACGATCTCCTCCGCGCGAGCGGCGGTCGCGGGGCGTCGCCGAGCGATCTTCTGCGCCGACTGGATCACCAGGTGATAGCGGCTCACCCCGTTCCTGACGAGCATGTCAAATGGCGTCGTCGTCGACCCCTCCTCGCGATAGCCGTTGATGTCGAACCGCGCCGACGCGCCGGGCCGCTCCCAGCAGAGCTGCTTGATGGCCGCGGTATAGCCGTGAAAATTGAAGACGACCGGCACGTCCAGCGGGAACAGCCGCTGGAACTGGTCCTCGTCGAAGCCGTGCGGGTACTTCTGCGGGATGCCGAGCGCCAGGAGATCCGTCACGTTGACGACCCGGACGCGCCAGTCGGGCGCGACTTCGCGGAGGATCGCCGCGGCCGCGAGAACTTCGGCGGTCAGGTTGTCGCCGACCCCGGCGAGCACGACATCGGGGTCCTCACCCTCGTCGATCGACGCCCACCGCCAGATCGACGCGCCGGCGCGGCAATGCTCGATCGCCTCGTCCATCGACAGCCACTGATGCATCGGCTGCTTTCCCGCGATCACGAGGTTGATGTAGTTGGTGGATTGAAGGCAGTGATCCATGGTCGAGACCAGCGTGTTGGCGTCCGGCGGGAGGTAGATCCGGTAGGTCTTGCCCTTCTTGGTCAGGAGATTGTTGATGAAGCCGGGCCCCTGATGCGAGAAGCCATTGTGGTCCTGCCGCCACGCCTCGGACGTCAGGAGGTAGTTGAGCGACGCGACCGGAGTCCTCCACGCGGTTTCGGATGCCGCCTTCAGGAACTTCGCGTACTGGTTCATCATGCCGTCGACGATCGGCAGGAACGCCTCGTAGCACGGAAAGATCCCGTGCCCGCCGGTCAGCAGGTATCCCTGAAGCCACCCCTGGCACATGTGCTCCGAGAGGATTTCGAGCACGCGGCCGTCGCGGCTCGTCTTCTCCGCTTCGGGCGGGATCGGCCACGCATACTGGCGCGTCGTGACGTCCAGAAGCGGGCCGAGCCGGTTGGACTCGAGCTCGTCGGGACACACGATCCGGAAATTGCGTTCGGATTCGTTGGCCACAACGACGTCCGAGAGATAGGCCGCGAGTGAAGCCATGTGGCTGACGCGCGCCGCCCCCCGGGCATGCGGAGGAACGGCCACGGCGTGACGTTCGAGGGGGGGCAGCGCGAGCGGGACCCGCCGCTCCCCGCCGAAGGATGCGGGATTCATCGCGATGCGTTGATCCCCGATCGGACAGAGTGAGAGCAGGTCAGCCGCGGGAGCGCCATCCACGTCGAACAACTCCTCGGGGCGGTAAGAGCGCAGCCACCGCTCGAGAGCCGCGAGGTGCGCCGGATTTTCGCGAGGGTCCTTGATCGGGATCTGGTGCGCGCGAAACGTCCCTTCGATCTGCACGCCGTCGATCTCGTGGGGGCCGCCGAGCCCCTTCGGCGTGCGCAGAATGATCATCGGCCAGCGGGGACGGTCGATCGATTCGCCGCCCCGGGCGCGCGCCTGGAGGCTCCGGATCGATTCGAACGCCCCGCCGATGGCGAGGTCGAGGTCCGCATCGATGCGTTCGCTGTTGTTGACGAAGACGACGTCCCATCCGAAGCCCGTGTAGAGGGAGAGAAGCTCCTCGTCCGTCATCGTGTCGGAGATCGACGGATTGGAGATCTTGAAACCGTTCAAGTGCAGGATCGGAAGGACAGCCCCGTCGGTGGCGGGATTCTGGAACTTGTTGCCGTTCCAGCTTGCCGCGGTGGGGCCGGTCTCGGCCTCGCCGTCTCCGACGATGCACGCGACGACGAGTTCGGGCTCGTCGAGCGCGGCGCCGAACGCCGTCGAGAGCGCGTACCCGAGCTCTCCGCCCTCATGAATAACACCGGGAAGAGCCGGGGAGAGATGACTCGGAAATCCGCGGGGCCACGAGAACGAGCGAAGAAATTTCTCGAGACCCGCCCGGTCCCGCGTGATGTCCGGGTAGAACTCCGTCAGGGTGCCCTCGAGGTACATGTTCGCCATGTTCGCCGCCGCCCCGTGGCCAGGCCCGGTGACGAGCAGCACGCTCGCGCCCGTCGAGAGGATCTCCCGGTTCAGCGCCGCGATGACGAGGTTGATGCCGGGCGCGGTGCCCCAGTGGCCGAGGAGCCGTTCCTTGATGTGCTCCGGCCGCAACGGCTCCTCGAGCAGGGGATTCGCCTTGAGATAAATCTGCGCGCCCGCCAGGTAATCGACGGCGCGGCGGTAACGCGCCACCGCCTCGGGATCGAAGCGTCCGGCGGCGCGCGGCTCCGACTTCTGTTCCACTGTCGAGGACATCTGCGCCTCCTGAGGTCCGTTAGGGAAGAGAAAAAATTCGCCCGCCTCCATGGAATGCCCGGCCGGACGCGAGCCGGTCCGGCGGCGCCGGAAAATCAGGAGCTCGTGCGGCGGAAGCGGAGAGTCTCTCCCGAAGCCTCGCTGCGAACGACGAGCGCCCCGGGCTCCACCCGGAGCGTCCACCGGCCAACCGCGCCGTGGATCGCGAACGCGCAGCTCTGGCCCTGGTTGTCGCCGACGAATCCATCACCCTGGGGCTCGACGAAGAGCTGGCAGGCCGCATTGGCTTCGCTCGCGGAGAACCTGGACGCCCGGGGCGACATCGCGCTCACCGTCGGATCGAAATGCGGGATGTATCCGACCGAGACGCCGCGGCCCTGGGACTCCAGGTGCAGGAACCCCTGCTGGCGGACGTTGTCCCCGTCAAACCGGCCGGAGATTTCGATGAACATGTCGTACGGGTGCGAGAGCGATTGGAATCCGACGGGCTGGATGTTCAACCGCAGCTCGTTGCCCGGGGTGACGCCGTCGTAGTGCCCGCTGAACATCCCGGCAAAATCGGCCACGGGGTTACCCGAGCGGCGGTCCCTCATCTCGCGTGCCTCGCGCGCGCCGGGATCAGCCGGGCGGCGGTCTCTCATTTCGGGGGCGGAAGGCGGCGGCGCCGGGGAATAGGCGGTCCCGCCCGGCGGCGGAGCGGGGTTTGTCGTCGTGCAGGCTGCGAACAGTCCGGCGAGGACGACGGCGGCCGAGGAAACGATCCGGCGTTTCAGAAGAGACATCGATCTACCTCCTGCCCGGCGGGCATTCGAGGGCGTGCAAGAGGTGTTCCGGAGGAATCCGGGAACATCGGAACTGTTCGCCATGAAACACGCAGGACACTAGGCTCCGACGGCCCAGCGCGCCGCGGCGATTCCCGCCACTCCCGCAGCGAGGCAGACGGCGACCGTGAGAAGCACGTTGCAGATTCCCATCCACCACGCTCCCTCCCGCAGATACGCGAGCGTCTCGTAGTTGAAAGTGGAATAGGTCGTGAAGCCGCCCAGGACCCCGGTCGTGAGCGCCAGCCGGAGGGTCGGCGCGATGAGATGGCCCGTCATCGATGTCTCCATGATCACGCTCAACAGAAACGAGCCGAGCACGTTCACGAGGAGCGTGCCCCAGGGAAACCCCGTGCCGAGGACTACGACGGCCCACACCGAGATCAGGTAGCGGGCCCCGGTTCCGACGGCGCCTCCGAGGCAGATCCAGAGGAATCTCGAGATCGTCTGGTTCACGGCAAGCGTCCGGGGCGCAATCTAACATCTGGGGCCTGCGGAGCCGGGCGGATAAGATTCCGCACAGGAGGAACCCATGCTGCAAAACCGGAGATTCCTGGCGGCGGTCCTGATGTCCGGCATCCTGTCGGCGGCCAGCGCGCTGGCGGCAAAGCCCGATGCTTATCAGGTGACGGGCGCGGTCGTCGAAGTGAACAGTTCGACGATCGTCGTCATGAAAGGCAAGGAGCGGTTCGAGGTCGCGCGCGACGCATCCACGAAAATGGCGCCCGACGTCAAGGTCGGGGACAAGGTCACCATTCACTACCGCATGACCGCGACGGAGGTCGAGTCGAAGGCGGCGCCCGCGGCGAAACCGAAGGCGAAGAAGGCCGCCTGATCCCTCCCGGGTCGACTCTCTGGCCGCGCTCGAAAAGGCGCGGCCTTTTTTTTGTCACTCCCCGCCGGCCCGAGGTCTCAAATTGCGTCGCGCTCCCGAGGCGAACCGGTTCAAGTGACTCTGTCCCGGGTTCTTAGGCGGATGAGCGGATTGGGAATGCCGATTGCTGTGTTGGTGGGCACAACAGAAGGAAGAGACATCATGCCAAGCCGCACGAGTTTCCTGTCGCCCGACTTCCAGAAGCAGAAGGCGGACCGCGCCTCCCGGCGTTCCGCGGAAACCGAGGACGACATCACCCGTCCGATGGTTCTCCCCGTTCCGAGGCGCCTGCCGCGCGACAGCGAGCCGACCCTGCGTCTCTTCCTGAAAGTTCCCGAGAGAATGCAGATCGACGACGAGGTCGAGCTTCCCCGCCCGGAGGACGGCCGCCGGTAAATCTTTTCGTTCCCGTTTCAGGTTTCCCGTTTCCCGTCTGCGCTCTCTTCTACTATCGCCGCCATGGGCGGCTCCTACTGCGACGTCGCGCCGGGCCATCCCGACCACGGTCCGTACCACGACAGCGAATATGGTTTCCCGGTTCGCGACGATGCGGCGCTCTTCGAAAGGCTGTCCCTCGAGATCAACCAGGCGGGACTCTCCTGGCTCACGATTCTCAGGAAGCGGGAGGCATTTCATCGAGCGTTCGATCGGTTCGACATCGACACGGTCGCGGCCTACGGAGGCGCCGAGAGACGCCGGCTGATGTCCGACGCCGGCATCGTTCGCAACCGGCTCAAGATCGAGGCTGTGATCGAAAACGCACGCCGCATCGTGGAAATCCGGAAGACGCACGGGTCTTTCGCCCGCTGGCTCGACGCGCACCACCCCCTTCGCCGCGAGGAGTGGCTGGACCTGTTCAGAAAAACCTTCAAGTTCACCGGAGGAGAGATCGTCAACGAGTTCCTCATGAGCACGGGATACCTCGCCGGAGCTCACCGGACTGATTGCCCCGTGGCGGCGCGCATCGCCCGCGGAAGGCGCAATGCGCCGTGGATGCGAACGATCAGAGGAACGCGGGCATGCGGGTCCGATCCAGACCGCGATTGAGCGCGTGAAGGCTCATTCCCGGCAGGGCTTCGGCTTTCTATGGCGCCTGGTTCTTCGAGTCCGGCTCAGCAGCCCGTGGAAAAATGGATGCGGGTGTCGCGTCCGGGCTTTTGCAATCGGAGACAGGCACCGCCCAGACTTTCGTACTGCATGTCGGTCAGGGTCTCTTCTTGGCGTAACGCCGAGCAAAAGCGCGTCCGCCCTGCGGGTTGCGGCGGCGCGGGGCCGTCTGCATCCGCGTTGCCGCTCCGCTTTCTTTGACGCGCCTCTTCGGCGCGGGATGCGAACAGCATCGCCTTCGTCGCGTCGCCTCCCAGCCGGCCCCACGGCGCTCGCCACTCGTCCACCAAAGGCATACCCCCGGCAGTAGAGAACGCCGGCTGCTGCCGGCGGTCACCCATCCCACACCCTTTTTCCACGGGCTGCTAGGCCGACGGAGGGCGCTGCGGAACCACGACCGTGCGGGGACGGCGGTTATGTTTCGGCGTGGGTGTCGGGGTCCCTCCGGGAGGCGCCGTCGCCGTCGGGGGGGCGGTCCTGGTCGCCGTCGCCGTCGCAGCCGGCGTCGGATTGGGATTCTGAGTGGATGTCGGCGTCGGCGTCGCGGCTGGCGGGGCCGTCCGGGTCGGGGTCGTGGTCGCGCCCGGAGCTGCGGTGGGCGTGGCCGAGGGGAGCATCGGCGAAGCCGTAGGGGTCGGTGTCGGCGTCGGTGTCGGTGTCGGGGATGCAGGGCGGGGCGTCGAGGTCGGAGTGACTGTCGGCGGCGGCGCGCCGCCCTGGTACCCGAGCGAGATCACTTCGAAGTCGTTGCCGGTGAGCGACGCGAAGGCGGGGTTCAAGACCGAGTTGTCCCAGCGGGTGTCGTACGTCCCGCCGATGAAGAGGTCCGAGCCGTTGTCCGCGACGATCAGCCCGTAGGTCTGCATGGCGCGAAAGATCTTCTGCGCGTCCGCGGGGAACCCCGAGAGGTCCCTGCTCGCCTTCAAACGGAGCCGTGCGCCCATCGGAAGCGCGCCGGCGGTCGACCCGGCCCGATGCGAGGCGGGAAAGACGTACCCGTTGGTCGCTCGCACGGTGACGCGGAACGCATGTCCGATTTCGCCCGCCGCGGCGACCTCGTCGTATCGCACGAGCCCCGGCAGGATGGCGAGCCCCGCCGCATCCGCGGAAGTCCACCCTTCCGGGCGGCGCCCGTTCACGTTCATGTCGAAGAAGGCCCCCGACCCCGCATGCCACGTCGTCCCGTCCCAGAACACGTTGAAGAGCTCGTAGAGGAACCGGTTCGTGCGGTCCACGATCAAGAGATGCCGGTCGCCCATCGAGCGACGGTCGACGTTTCCCGGGTATCCATCCTCGATCCAGTGAGGTTGCGAGATGGCCTCGTCGGGAATCGGGTAGAACGGAAAGCTCTGGTTCGTCTGATGGTCGACGCCGTCACTCTCGTCGGCATAGAGGAACTGGACGGTCTTTTTCGCCTGGGAGCCGTCGACGACGCCGTACGGCATCCCGTAAATGTCAGGCCCGGTCGGGGACGCATTTCCACCGAAGTCCGGATGGCACCCGCGCGTCAATCCCACGAACTGCAGGTAGGAGGACGATCCCGGATCGACGGGCGCGGTGCGGATGTCGAGATTCCACCAGTTGCTTGTCGGAAACAGCGGAAACGGCCCCGGAAGCGGGCCGTTGGCGACGGGCCCCGTCGTCTGAGGAAACAGAAAAGCCGCACAGAGAAACAGCGCGAGAAGCAGGCGGGTCGAGAAGCGGCGTGGCACCATGAAACGCGCCTTTCTCGAGTGGCGGAGAAACGGCCGAATACACCTTCGGCGGTTACCCGGCAACTCGTGTACAGAAAGAATGCACTGGGTGAAGGGAGAAAGCAAGCGGGCGGGAGGCGAGGACTGCCGGTGTAGCCTCTTCCGCATGCGCCCCCGCGCCGCCGCCTCGGCCGCCGCCCTGTTCGCCCTCTCGCTCGGGTGCTCCGGCGCGGAGCTTCCGCGGACGCCTGCGCGGGCTTTGCGTCGCGACGTTCCGGGCCGGTCCGCGGGAGAGACCCTGCTGCCCAACGGATGGCGCATCGCGCCCGTCGGCCGCCACATCCAGATCGGAGATCTTCCTCTCGCGATGGCCGAATCTCCGGACGGGCTGTCCCTGCTCGTGACGACGAACGGGTATGCGAAACCCGCGCTGACGCTCGTGGATCTTTCGCGTCGATACGTCCGCTCGAGGACCTGGCTCGACAACGCGTGGCTGGGGCTCGCGTGGAGCCCGGCGGGCGACCGGGTGTACTCCTCCGCGGGCAAGGAAAACGCCGTGCGCGAACTGCGGGTTCAGAAGCGCCGGCTCGCTCCCGGAGCCCTCTATCCGCTCCCCGTCGGGGGCGCGCTCCCTCCGCCGGTCTTTGCCGACGCGCCCGTTCACGAGCAGACCTCTTTCGTGGGCGGGCTCGCGCTCGATCCGGCGGGGAAGCGGCTCTATGCGGTCAACGTCCTCGGCGAGAGGCTGTCGGCCGTCGACCTCGAGAGCGGCAAGGTCGCCGGCTCGGTCGCGCTTCCCGCGGAGGCCTACACCTGCCTCGTGTCGACGGACGGACGGATTCTCTTCGTCTCGCTCTGGGGCGGCTCGAAGGTCCTGATGTTCGACCCCGCGAC
Organism: Thermoanaerobaculia bacterium; assembly: GCA_038319475.1. Lineage (GTDB taxonomy): Bacteria > Acidobacteriota > Thermoanaerobaculia > UBA5066 > Gp7-AA6 > JALYUA01. Next base: position 1,833 of record JBBQDF010000060.1, on the reverse strand, counting down.
GCTCGCCCCCGCGGGAGAGATCGCGACGGGAGAGCATCCCAATGCCATGGTGATCTCGAAAGACGGCGCCACTCTCTTCGTGGCGTGCGCGAACACGAATTCGATCTGGGCGGCCGACATCGCGACGAAGTCGGCGCGCGAACAGATCTCAGTCGCCCTGGAGCCGAAGACCCCGCCGGGCTCGACGCCGAACGCGCTCGGCCTCTCTCCCGACGGCCGCACGCTCCTCGTTTCCAACGCGGATAACAACTCCGTCGCCGTGGTGGACGTCGGCACTCCCGGGCAGAGCCGCGTGCGCGGCTGGATCCCGACCGGGTGGTACCCGACGGGGGCTCAGTTCTCCCGCGACGGAAAAACCATCTTCATTCTCTCGGGCAAGGGTCTCGTGCCGGTCGCGAACCCTCGCGGACCCCAGCCCGCGATTCCGGCTGCGCCGGGACAGACCACGCGCGATGCGCTCGAGGGGACGCTCTCGTTCGTCCCGGTTCCCGACGCCGCGACTCTTGCGCGCTGGACGGCGAAGGTCCGCGCGTTGACGCCTTACCGCGACGCAAATCTTCTCGCTCCGCCGGGCGCGCCGAAGGGGTCGCCCGTCCCCGCGCGCGTCGGAGCCGCCTCCCCGATCCGCCACGTCTTCTACGTCATCCGGGAGAATCGGACGTACGACCAGATCCTCGGCGACATGCCGGAGGGCAACGGCGACCCCGACCTGTGCCTCTTCGGAGAGGACGTGACTCCGAATGCGCATGCGCTTGCGAGGGACTTCGTTCTTCTGGACAACTTCTACGTCAACGCCGAGGTGAGCTACGACGGGCATGCGTTTACAACCGGCGCCTACGCGACGGACGTGGTCGAGAAGATCTGGCCCATGAACTACGCGGGTCGAGGCGGCGGGTACCTCTCGGAAGGGGGCGGGGCAAACCGGAATCCGTACGGGAATGTCGCCGCGCCCGCGGCCGGGTACGTCTGGGACGCGTGCAACCGGGCGGGAATTTCCGTCCGCAGCTACGGCGAATTCGTCCACGATCCGAAGCCGGCGGTGGCGCGCTCGAATCCGCCGGTCGCAGGCTCCTTCCGGGCGTCCGGAGGACCGTTCATCGCCTCGGTGCCGGGGCTCGAGGGCCGCGTGGCCCCGGATTACCCGCCCTTCGATCTCTCGATCCCGGACAACCACCGGGTCGACCTCTGGCTCGAAGAGTTCCGCCGCTTCGAAAAGGACGGAAACCTGCCGAGGCTCTCGATCGTGCGGCTCGGAGGCGACCACACCAACTACGCGCTCGCCGGATCACCGACGCCGCGCGCGATGATCGCGGAAAACGACCTCGCGCTCGGCCGCCTCGTCGAGGCCATCTCGTCGAGCGTCTACTGGAAGGACTCCGCGATCTTCGTCCTCGAAGATGACGCGCAGAACGGGCCCGACCACGTCGACTGCCACCGGTCCGTCGCGTTCGCGATCAGCCCCTGGACGCGCCGCGCCGCGGTCGACTCCACGATGTACACGACCTGCGGCGTGCTGCGCACGATCGAGCTCATCCTCGGGCTGCCGCCGCTCTCGCAGTGCGCCGCGGCGGCGCGGCCGCTGTACGGCGCCTTTTCCGCCTTGCCGGTCACGACGCCGTGGACTCATCGGCCGCCCAGGACTTCGATCGACGAGCAGAACGGGAAAGATGCCCCCGGGGGGGCAGAGTCCGGTGCGGTGAACCTCACGCAGGCGGACCAGGCGCCGGATGTCGCCTTCAAAGAAATCCTCTGGAAGATCATGCGGGGCCGCGACGCAAAAATGCCCCCGCCGGTCCATGCCGGATGGGTGCGTCCTGCGTCCGCGGTCCCCGA
>JBBQDF010000059.1:0-10344 GCA_038319475.1 Thermoanaerobaculia bacterium | reverse complement strand
AGGGAGAGAGGTCCGCGGCCCGCGCGAATTCGAAGGCAGCGCCTCTCCGGTTCCCCGACCGAGAAGTGCAGTCCGTCCGGCAGGTCTCCTGGCTTCCGGATCCTCCGCCGCCGGGCTCCTTCCCGGACGCGCGACCGATTTCTCGATCCTTCGCGCCCAGTGGTTCGTGCCCGGGACGTCCCCGGTAACAGTGGCGGGGGCCGCGCGGGAGTTTTCACCCGCTTCCCTTATGACCCGGCTCTGTCAGAGGACCGGGTCAACGCCAGACGGATTCAAAGATCTCGAGTGCGGGACGATACGCTTCGAGACCGGCGAAGGCAACCGGGGGCGACGGGGCGTCCGCCCTCACCCCTTACGGTCCCCCGGCTTCACCCTCTTCACCTTGCGCAGGATGTCGCCCTCCCAGTCGTAGACCAGGCGCGAACGGCCCTTCGCCGCGCCCTTCTGGAGCGCATACCCGTAGAGCAGCGGCAGCGCGACGGAGGTTTCGATGAAGGCCATCTCGTGGGTCGCCTGCTTCGAGACTTTCCCCCACGACGTCGCTTCGGAAAGCGTCGAGCCTCCGAGCCCCCCCCAGTGCGGAGCATCGGTCGTGATCTGCAGCGCGTACTTGTGTCCGCCCGTGTCGATGCCGAAGATGTACGACATCACGATCGAGTCGTTGATGAAGTTCTTCGGCACGCCCCCGGAGACGTACACGGCGGCGGTCGCGGAGCTCTGGACGACGATCTGCGTCAGCTCGTAATTGTCGCGGATGGAGGAGATCGTGAACGGCTCCTTCCCCGCTTTGCGGGCGCGGTGGTAATGCTCCGTCAGACCGATCCCGATTGAGGAGTCGTTCAACGCCGGAACGAAGAGAGGCACCCCGTTGCGCGCGCAGGCGCCGAGGATCGAGCCCTTGTCGCCGCGGGCGCGCTCGGCCAGAAGCGCCAGAAACGCTCGCGACGACAGCGAGCCCGGGGCGAGCGAGTCCGCGAACTTCGAAACGGCGAGGTCCGTCTCCCAGTACTTCTCCTCGTCGATGAAGGTGTCGTACAACCGGTCGATGTAGAGGTCCCGCAGCTCCTTGTCGTCCGCATCGGGACTGCCGTGGTAGTGACGCCCGCCGCGCACCTGGTAGTAATCCTGCGAGATGATCGCGCCCGTCGAGACGATGACGTCCACCATGTTGTTCTCGATGAGATCGACGATCACCTGCCGCATCCCGGCGGCGATCAGCGACCCGGCGAGGCCGAGAAAGATGGTCGGCCGCTGCCGGTCGCGGAGCATGCCTTCGAACACTCCGGCGCACTTGCCGAGAGCGCGCGCCTGGAACGAGGCGTCGCGGTAAGAATCGAGAAGCTCCGAGACGGTGGTTTTGTCGGTCAGCCGGATCGGCGTCGTCGGGCGGCCGAGGAGCGCCTTCTTGCGCTTGCGGTCGACCCCGACCGCGGCTTCGTGCGTGTATTCGCGGGCGCTCGCGGCGACTCTTTTTTTCGATCCCATCGACGCGGACCTCCGGAAAGAATTCGGTACGCGGCCATCGCGGCCCCGTAGCCGGAGTCAATGTTCACCGCCGTCACGCCGTTCGCGCAGGAGTTGACGGCGGAAAGTAGCGACGCCAGGCCGCCGAATGCGGCGCCATAGCCGCGAGACGTCGGGACCGCGATGAGCGGCCGGCCGACCAGTCCGGCGATCACCGAGAAGAGGGAGGCCTCCATCCCGGCGACTGCGATCACGACGTCCGCCCGCTCGATCTCTTCGAGTCTCGATAGAAGGCGCAGGAGGCCGGCGACGCCGACGTCCGGTACCAGGACGGAGCTCACCCCGAGGTAGTCGAGCGTCCGTCTCGCCTCCTCCGCCGCGGCGACGTCCATCGTGCCCGCCGTCACGACGCAGACGGTGCCTTCGACCCGCGGCATCGCCTTGCCGACGGAAAGGTGAAGAGTCCGCGACCGGGGGTCGTAGTCCGCGCGGCCGGGCAGCGCAGCGGACCCGGCGACCTCGTCCCACGCCTCGACGGAAAGCCGCGTGACCAGGACGTCATGGGCTCGGGCGAGCTGCCGGCAGATTTCCGCGATCTGCTCGACGGATTTCCCTTCCGCGAGCACCACTTCCGGAAATCCCACCCGCCGCAGGCGGTCGAAGTCGAGGGTGTAGTCCGGCGTCATGGACCGGGATCTTATGAGATGCAAGCTGTCAGCTGTCAGCTCTCAGCTTTCATCCGGGTCTTCACGGCGCTCGACGCTCGACGCTGACGCTCGACCGAAAAAGAAACGCGCCCTCGCGGGCGCGTCTTCGTCGCCGGACCGGAGAAGAAGCTCAGAGAACCTCTCCGCGCAGAGGCAGCTCGATCGTCGGCTTCTCCTTGTCGGTCGTGAAGAGCTTCACGGTTCCGTCGAGTGCGCCCTTGCGGATCTTCTCGCCCGCCTTCACCACGACGGTGTACGACACGCCCTCCTGGGTCGGGACCACGTCGGTGATGAATCCGGGAATCGAGACTTCCGCGCGGGTCACTTTCACCGGCGTTCCCGGCTTGTTGTTGGTCACGACGATGTTGCGGGTGATCGGGTCCTTGCCCGCGGTGAAGTTGCCGAAGTTGACCAGCACGGGCGTCACGGAGACCCGGGCGCGGACGACGCCGGAGATCGGGATCTCGACGGTCGGCTGCTGCGCCACCCCCGTCGCGATGCGAACCGGCGCGTTCAAGAGCCCCTCGGGCGCGTCTCCGGTCACGGTGATGCGGACCCGGTACTGCTCGCCCGGGTGGCCTGGGATCTTGTCCTTGTCGCCCGCGGGAGCGATCTCCACCTTCACGTACGACTGCGACGCCTCGGCGACCGTGGGCTTGAAAGTCTTCTCCTCGGACAGGAGGATCACGTCGCGCGAATCCGTGTCGCCCTTGACGACGGCCACGCGAACGTACGGCTGGGGAAGGATGTCGACGAACGGCTTGACGGTCGCCTTGATGAAAAGGTTGATCTGGCCGCGTTCGGGGTCGTTCGAGACGAGGAGAACGGACTTCGAAATCGGGCCCGCAAACGCCTTGGTGTCGACGGACGTGACGACCTTGCCTTCGCCGCCGGGCTTGATCACCTTGTCGAAGTTCGCGACGGTGCACCCGCAACCGGGACGCGCGTCGTTGATGAGAAGGTCGGAGCCGCCGTTGTTCTTGATCACGAATGTGGTCTCGATGACCTGGCCCTTCGCAACCACTCCGGCGTCCTTGGTCTCGGGAATGACCTCGATCTTCGGCGCGGCGACGACGGACTTCGACCTGGTCTCCGCCGCCGGCTTCGCCTTCGCGGCCGGTTTCTGCTGTGCGCCGACGGCGCCTGCGGCGAGCAGGGCGGTGAGCGCGACACACGCGAGGCGTTCGATCTGACGCATTCCGAGGTCCTCCTGTCTTAGTATGCCGTCGAGTAGAAACTGGGTGGAACAACCGAATATTTCCACAAATCGGACGGAATGGCCCGTTTTTCCGGGCCGCAAGCCCCGGGAGGGGCCCCCCGCTTGAAGATCCACATGGTCCCGATCGGTGGCACCGCCATGGTCCCGCTCGCCGCTCTGCTCAGCGAAAAAGGCCACTCGATCACGGGCTCCGACCTCGAGCTCTACCCTCCCATGTCGACTCTTCTCGAATCTCTGGGGATCCCGCTCTTCCGGGGCTTTGCGACGGAGCACGTCCCGGCGGACGCCGATCGCGTGATCGTCGGCAATGCGGCCCTGCGCGACAACGTCGAGGCCGCCGAAGCGGCCCGCCGCCACCTGCCGGTGCTTTCGATGCCGACCGCGATTCGCGAGTTTCTGCTGCCAGGAAGGACGTCGGTTGTGATCACCGGGACGCACGGCAAGACGACGACGACCGCGCTCGTCGCGTGGATGCTCTTAGACGCCGGCCGCGATCCCGGATTCATCGTCGGCGGCGAGATGCGAAACCTCGGGCACGGATACCGGCTCGGGGACGGTCCTCACTTCGTCCTCGAGGGCGACGAGTACAACGCGGCGTTCTTCGACCGGGGTCCGAAGTTCCTGCACTACGAGCCGAAGCACCTCTTCATCGGCAACATCGAGTACGATCATGCCGACCTCTACCCGGACCTCGCGTCCGTCGAAGACGCATTTCGCAGGGTGGCGGCCATCGTCCCGCCGGAGGGAGCCGTCGTCGTCAACGCCGACGACGCGCGGGCGATCGAGGCGGCGCGGCGGGGCGGGGCCGGCGACGCGGGAAATGGGCGGCTCGTCCGCGTGTCGCTCGAGGACACGAGGGCGGATTTTTCCGCGAAAGACATTCACGAGGGGCCCGAAGGGACCTCGTTCACGCTGGTTGAACAGGCAGTTCCCGGGGCGCGGCTCAATTCGCCGCTCGTCGGCACGCACAACCTGAGAAACCTCCTCGGCGCGATCGCGATCGTCCGCGGCCTCGGGCTTTCGACCGCGGAGATCGCCCGGTCTCTCCCGCGGTTTTCGGGAGTGCGCCGGCGGCTCGAGGTCAAGGGCGAGAAAAACGGCGTCCTGGTCGTCGATGATTTCGCTCACCACCCGACCGCGGTTCGCGGCACGCTCCAGGCGGCGCGTTCGCGGTGGCCGGGCCGCCGCCTCTGGGCGCTCTTCGAGCCGCGGTCCAACACGGCGGGACGCAAGATGTTCGAGGAGGAGTACGCCGACGCGTTCGCGGCCGCCGACGCCCTGGTCGTCGCGCCGGTCTTCCATGCGCGCCGCCTGGAACCGGTCGGGGTGCTCGATCGCGCGGCGCTCGTGCGGCGGTTCACCGACGCGGGCCGCCCCGCCTTCGCTCCCGACTCTCTCGAGGCGATTCCCGCGCTCCTGCGGGCAGAGGCCCGCCCTGGGGACGTCTTGCTCCTGATGTCCTCCGGAGCCTTCGGAAAGCTGCCCGCCACGCTCCTCGACAGCCTCTGAGTACCTTTGCCTCGGGCGGAAGGCGCGATTGGGGGGCGCACTCCGGAAGCGCTGATCACCGGAGGCGGAACACAACGATCGCTTCCCGGGCGCCGGAACCGTCGGCGGGATTTTCGAAACGCGCCGCTTCGTAGCTGCCGGGATTGGCGGCCTCGAAATAGGGGCGGGCCGTCCGCCATCCCGCGCGTGTCAGGAATGGGTCGGGAGTTAGAAAGTACACGGCGGCGCCGCCGGGGAGACGGACCGCGGCGGGGGACGTCATCCGTCGAAGGTCTTCGGAGAGAAAGACGGATTCCGGCACCGCGGGAGCGGGAACGAGGACGGGTCCGCCGACCGCGCGCGACGCGGAAAAACGGGCGATCCGCGGATTTTTTCTGAGGAGGACCTGCGCCGCGTCTCCCGGGTTCCCGGAGACATCGGGCGTCACGAGCACGAGCGGGCTCGCCGCGGCGCGATCTCGAATCCAGGCGAGCGCCCCTTCCGTGGCGAAGCCCGCGGGCCAGCCGGTGACGTACTGCCAGCGGTCGAGCGGAGAAAGCGTCGTGCTTCGCCAGTCGGCCAGCTGCCGCCAGAGGTCCCGAGCCGGCCACGCCAGAATCACACGGCGAGCCGAACGGCGATCGTGCGCGAATGAAGCCTTGCCCGAACGAGCGAGCCGAGTCGTGTTGCGAGGCAGGCCGCGAATACCCCTCCCGCCACCCACAGGGGCGCCACGGCGGTGAACGTGTACCGGGAAAAAAGGACCGTCGCGAAGAGGGCGAGCGGGGCGAGCAAGATCGCCGCCCACACGCACAGAAACGAGCAGGCGCGAAGTCCGCGTGAGGCCGCGAGGAGCACGAGCCCGCAGACGCAGAAGAAGAGGACCGGAGGAGTCAGGTAGAGCCAGAACCACGACGCGATCGAGCCGGCATTCGCCACGCGCCCGGGCCACGAGAGCGCCTCCCGATAGGCGCCGACGTGAAAGATGCGGACGCGCCAGCCCGGTCCCGTCGGCTGGAGAAGAAGCGGGCCCCAGAGGAGAAGCGCGCAGCCGCCGGCGACGGCGAGGCTCGCCGCAAATGCGCGGATTCCGGAGCGCTCCTCCGGCGGCAGGCAGGCGAACGCCAGAAGGGGAAGAGCCCGCTGCGCCGATGACGCTCTCTCGGAGTCGAGCACCCGGGCGCGGGGCCAGAAAGTACACCGCCTGGTAGCGGTAGACGTCGGGCCGCGGCGGAACGAGCACCGCGACCGACGCGTCGCGCGGGGTCCGGCGAGCGACCTCGTCTAAAAAGTCTCCGAACCGGGGATCGAGAGCGAACCGGGCGAGCTCCGTCCGGGCGACCGGCGCACCCGAAAGCTGGCGGGCGAGCAAACGCGCCCGCGGCGCGACGTCGCGCGCCGCAACGACGCGGCCTCCGTCGCGCCGAGAAGAAGAAGCAGCGCTCCCGGAAAGGCGCCGAAGTCCCGCGCCGTTCAGGATCCCTGCGGGCCTTTCACCCGGCTTCTCAGCACGCCGATCCCCTCGATCTCCACCTCCACCGCGTCTCCGGGCGAGAGCGGGGCGATCCCCGACGGCGTGCCGGTCAGGATGAGGTCCCCGGGCAGCAGCGTCATCATTCGGGAGATGTAGCCGATCAGAAAGCGCGGAGAGAACACCATCTCGGAAGTTCGCGAATCCTGCCTGGTGACTCCGTTCACACGGGTCGAGATCGCGAGGTCCGAGGGATCGAGCCCCGCGGCGATGTGCGGCCCGACGGGACAGAAAGTGTCGAAGGACTTGGCGCGCGCCCACTGTCCATCCTTCTTCTGAAGATCCCTCGCCGTCACGTCGTTGGCGCAGCAGACACCGGCGAGGGCATCCAGCCATTGCGCCTCCGGCCAGTTCTTCACGGGCCGCCCGATGACGAGCGCGAGCTCCCCTTCGAAGTCGACCCGCGAGGACTCGCGCGGGAGGACGATCTCGCCCTCGCTTCCCCAGACGAGCGTCGAAGGCGCCTTCAGAAAGAGAAGCGGCTCTTCCTCCGGCGCCGTGTTGCCGAGCTCCTTCGCGTGCTCCCGGTAGTTGCGCCCGACCGCCACGATCTTGCTCGGGTAGGGCGGCGCCTCCGCGGAACCGAAGGCGATGCGTGTCACTCCTGCCATGCTTCCTCCGTCAGATCGGCGCTGAAGATCTCACGCGCGTCGCCCGTCAGGACCGCGTCCGCGATGACAGTCCCGATTTCGCCGAACCGGACGGTGAACGCCGCGCCGCTCTTCGTCTCGCACACGACGGGGGAAGTCACCCGTCCCTCTCTGGCGGCGACGAGAGCCGAAGCGACGACGCCGGAGCCGCAGGCGAGCGTCTCCCCCTCGACCCCGCGCTCGAACGTCCGCACGGCGATGCGGTCCGGTCCGGCGACACGGACAAAATTCACGTTGGCTCCTTCCGGCATCGCGGGATGTCGCCGCAGCGGAGGTCCGAGCCGGGCGACGTCGAGAGAGTCGAGGTCCTCCTCGTCCTCGAGCAGGACGACGAGGTGCGGCACCCCGATGTGCATGGGGACTCCCGCCGCCAACGGGCGGGCGGGAAACGGATTCGGGATCCCCCCGATCGCGAGCGCCAGCGCGTCGCCCGGCTTCGGAAGGGGCGGCAGAGCGAGAGACACCATTTCGCCGTCGACCCGCGCCGCGATCGGAGCCCAGCCCGTCTCGAGCACCGGCTCGCGACCCGAAACGAGCCGCCGCGTGACGGCGTATCGCGCGGCGCAGCGCGTCCCGTTGGCGCAAAAGGCGGCGGGCCCGCCGTCCGCGTTGAAATAGTCGACGCGAATCCGGCCTTCCTGCCCTCCCGAGAGAAAAAGCGCGCCATCGGCCCCGACCGAAACGCCGCGCCGGCAGAGAAGCGCGACAGTCTTCCGGTCGCCTTCGGAAAGCGCCCGTCCATCCGCCTCAAACACAAGAAAATCATTCCCCCCGCCCGACATCTTCACAAACCGTCGCGGCACCGCCACGCCCAAAAGTATAGGTCCCCGCGACAACCCCGCCTCGCACAGAGCCCTCTTCCCCCCGACGGAACGAGGAAGACCTTTTTCACCCGCAGTGGCGAACACGCTCGCCCCGAGAGGAGTCTCCCGACCAGAGGGAGGGAGGAGCCTCTCGGGGCGGGAGCCGGAGCGAACGCAGGGACGAGGCGGGCGGTCGAGGCCGCATCCGGCCGAGCCGCCCGCCGGTGCCATCGCCGCCACGCGGCGAAGGCACGTCCCGGAGTGAGCGGAGGCGACGGTTACATCGGCTCCGCCGAAGCCGGCGGCGAAGGGGCGCTCATGTTTCCCGCCCGGTCGAACGATCGCACGGTGTAGGCGTAGCGATGACCCGCCTTCACCGTCGTGTCGTTGAAGAAACTGTCGATCGAGAGCTCCGGGTTCAGGCGCGCCGGCGGCCGGCCGCCTTCGGAACGGAAGACCGCGTACCCGGCGAGATCGGGCGCGCTGACGGGGTCCCAGACCAGCCGCACGAGACCGGTCTCGGGCAGCGCGTCCACCCGCGACGGAGCGGGCGGCGGAAAGACATCGCGGTGATCGATCGCCGCCTCGACCGCCGCCGCGCCCTCGATCTTCGGCTTTCCGGGGACGGTCGCGCGCAGCGTGTACACGAGAGGGCCATCGGGCGGGGCGGCATCCACGAACCCCGTGCCCGTGACCGGAATCGCGTTCAGCGGCGCCGCGAACTCCTCGTCGGGGAGGAGGCGGCGGTAGATGAAATAGCCGCCCACGGAAACGGGCGCGCGGCCGAGGAGGTCCGCCTCGGGCGCGAGCCACTCGAGACAGACCCGGTTTTCTTCGGGGGTGACGGCGAGAATCACGGGCGCGGCCGGGGGCACTTCCGGCGCGATCGCCACCAGGTTCGAGAGAGGGCTCTTCTCGCCGCCGCGCCGCACCGAGACGACCGCGTACGCGAGACCCGCGGGCACGGGCTTGCGGGCGAAGAGAGGAGGCAGCGGATCTTCGAAGACGATGCTCGCTCCGCGGGTGCGCCGCGCGATTTCAGCGACGGGCAGCGAGGCGATCCGCTCCGCGTCCCGGAAAAAATTCTCCTCCGCCACCCGCGCGTTGACCGCCGCCTGCCGGGTGCCGGCGGCAGGCGCGAGATCCCCGCGCGCCGCGCCGGACGGTTGAGGCGCCGAACGGCGCGGCGCCGTCAACGGGGGCGACGGGTTGACGATCCGGTACACCTCGACGGACGCGAGATCGCCGAGCGGCAGCCCGTTCATCAGCCGGTCCGGATAAGAAAACGTCAGGACGGCGTCCGCGCCTTCCTGCTCGATCGCGAGGTCCGTGATCGCCCGCGCGCCCCGCGGAAACGGCGGCGACGGATCGCCCTTCTTGCCGCAGGCTCCGGTGAAAACGGCAGACAGCGCGAGCAGCAGAGCGGAGATCGCTTTCCCGGCCGCCGCAATTTCGCGGGACATTCTTCTGCGCCTTCTGCGCCTTCTGCGCCTCCCGCGCCTTCCGCGCTCTCCGTCCTTCGACGTTCGAGCTTCGCCCGGGACCAGGATCCCGCGCGCCTCCCGGGCGATCAAAGCACGTAGCGCGACAGGTCCTCGTTCCTGACGAGATCCGACAGCGCGGCGCTGACGTCGGCCGACTCGATGCGGATCGTCCGGCCCGCGTTCTCCGGGCCCGCAAACGAAATGTCTTCGAGCAGGCGTTCGAGAATCGTGTGGAGCCGGCGGGCGCCGATGTTTTCGAGCAACCGGTTGACGCGCTCGGCGTCGCGAGCGATCTCGCGAACGGCGTCGTCCGAAAACTGGAGGTCGACTTTCTCGGCGGAGAGAAGCGCGCGGTACTGCTTCAGAAGCGCGTTCTCGGGCTCCGACAGGATGCGCACGAAGTCCTCTTCGGTCAATGAGTCGAGCTCGACGCGGATCGGGAAGCGCCCCTGGAGCTCCGGGATCAGGTCCGACGGTTTCGAGACGTGAAACGCCCCGGCGGCGATGAAAAGCACGTGATCCGTCTTGACGAATCCGTACTTCGTGTTCACCGAAGTGCCCTCGACGATCGGGAGAAGGTCGCGCTGGACTCCTTCGCGAGAGACGTCGGGGCCGCGACCCGACTCGCGCCCCGCCACCTTGTCGATCTCGTCCAAAAAGACGATTCCGGAGGACTGCGCGCGTTCGACGGCCTCGCGCGCCACGACGCCCGGGTCGACGAGGCGGCCTTCCTCCTCCGCCTGAAGGATCTCGCGCGCTTCCGCGACCGTCGCCTTGCGCCGCTTCTTTTTGCTCCCGAAGAGCCCCGGGAGCATCTCCTTGACGTTGATGTCCATCTCTTCGACGCCCTGGTTCGTGACGATCTCGAAGGAGGGAAAGGTCTTGTCGGCGACCTCCACTTCGACGAGCCTGTCCTCGAGCTTGCGCTCCTGGAGCATCGTGCGCACGCGCGCGCGGCTCTCCTCCGCGTCGCGTTCGGGAAGCGGCGGCATCAGGAG
>JBBQDF010000058.1:0-10439 GCA_038319475.1 Thermoanaerobaculia bacterium | reverse complement strand
TTCTCGCCCGCTTCCTGAAAGCGGCCCGAGTCGAAGGCGCGCTTGGCTTCGGCTTCCGGCTCCGCGGCGCCGAGGGGCGCGGACGAGACGGCCGCCCACAGGGAGAACGAGGCAGCGAGAAACGCCCGACGCAGTTGCGGTCGACCCGGGAGTGTCACTGAGCGCGTTCGGTGGGGGCCGGCGGTGACCATGTCTTCTTTTCTCCTTCCGCGATGACGACCCCTTCTGTCTCGGGGTTCCATCCCGCGCGCGACAACGTGACTTTGTGTGTCCCCGACGGAAGCGACACGCTCAGGTTCCCCGAGAGCACGCCGTGGAACTTCGAGTCGATGAGCACGGTCGCGCCCGACCACGCCGGCGCCTCGATGACGAGGACGCCGACGGGGAAACGGTAAGCGATCGGGGCCGCGCCGGCAGGGCCGACGTCGAAATCCTTCTGGTAGCGGGGAAGTCCCGGCCCTTCGAAGCGGACCTGATGCCTGCCCTGCGCAAGCTCGACCGTGCGCGCCGGAATCGAGAGGCCGATCTTTTTTCCGTCCAGGTACAGCGCCGCCGGCGGAATCGAGCTGAACTGGACCGGAAAGCGGCGGAGCGGACGCGCGGGCTCCGCGGAGGGCGCCGGCTGCGCGGGGGCGGGCGCCGCCGCCACGGGAATCGCGGTTGGCGGAGAGGATGCGGCATCCCGTCCGAGCTGCGGGCTCGGAAACGCGAGCGGGACGGCCGCGAGCGGCTCCGCGGCCCGCCCCGCGCGCCCGGCACGAGCGGCGGGGGCCGCGACGCCCGCCCGGGGCAGGCCGGCAGGACGCGAGAGCTTCCAGGCGGCGAAGACGATCCCCAGCAGCGCGACCCCCGCCGTGGCGGCCCAGAGCGGCCAACCCGGACCGCGCCGGCGATCGCGAATGTGTCCGGCCGTACGGTCCGCCGGCTCCTGAAAGTGGACGAGCTCGAGATTGGCCGGGGGGAGGGGGATCGCCGCCTCGGTCGGCGTGTGATCGTCCGTGTCGGCGTGCACCCGCGCGAGCGCGCCCGACGGTGGCGTGACGCGCTCGGGCTGGCGTGGAACAGCGCTCTTCACCGGGGCCGGTGCCGGCGTCGGCGTCGGCGCCTGCACCTCGAGCAGGCCGGCGCGCGGGGCGGGAGTCTTGGGCCCGACGAAGGTCGAATTCGTCACGAACTGCCCGGAATCTCCGACGAGCTCCCGGTAGACCGCCTGAAGATCCTGCCGGAAATCCTCCATGGAGGCGTATCGCTCTCCGGGGGTTTTCTCCATCGCGCGGGAGACGACCGCCGCCAGCGACGCCGGCACCTCCGGCGCGACGGCCGCGACCGGCTCCGGCGTCTCGTTTAAGATCTTGTACAGGACCGTGGACAGGTGCTCGCCGCGGAAGGGCTTGCGTTTGGCGAGCAGCTCGTAGGCGAGGGTTCCGAGCGAAAAGAGGTCGGTGCGGCCGTCGAGCCCTTCGCCCCGGATCTGCTCCGGAGCGAGATACGCCGAAGTGCCGAGCGTGATCCCCGTCTGCGTCAGGCTCGACTCGGACAGCAGCGATTTGGCGATCCCGAAGTCCATGATCTTGACCGAGCCGTCCTCGAGGATCCGGATGTTGGACGGCTTGATGTCCCTGTGGATGATGGACTGCCGGTGTGCGTAGCCGAGCCCGTCGGCGATCCCCATCAGAATTTCGATCTTGCGGGGGATCGAAAGCGGCTCGCCGCGTTTGACGATCTTGTCGAGGTCCTCGCCGGAAAGGAATTCCTGGACGATGTAGGGGACCCCCTCCTCGACGCCGAAATCGTAGATGGTGGTGATGTTTCGGTGGTGGAGGTTGCCAGCGAGCTCGGCCTCGCGGAAGAATCGGTTCCGGATCTCCTCGTCGTTCAACTGGCAGGTCTTCACCGCGACGGTGCGCTTGATGAAGGGGTCGCGCCCGCGGTACACGGCGCCGAAGCCGCCGACCCCGATCTGCTCGGAGATCTCGTATTTGCCGATTTTCCGTGTCATTCGGTCTGCCGCAGGTCGTGACAGTCTAAACGAACACGCCCGGCGTCCGAGCCCGACGTCGCGCGGCTCCGCCGCGATAATCTGCCACGAATGCGAAGGTTCCGCCTCGCCCTCGCGCCCGTTGCGGCCGCCGCGGCCCTCGCCGCCGCGTGCGGAAGGGGCGCGCCTGCGGACCGGCTCGCGCGCGCCGCGGCGGAATCGACCGCGCGGCTCGCGTTGCCCGTCGCGTTCCGCCCCCCGGCCGACGGCGTGCTGACCGACGGGCAGATCGACCGGTACATCAAGGTCCGCCGCGTCGCTCGCGGGCGCACGGACGCCGAGGCGTCGCGGGCGGTCGGGGTGAACCCGGACGAGTTCGCCTGGGTTCGGTCGCGGATCATCGAGGCTCTGCTCGAATCGGACCGGCGCCGCGTCCGGGCCGCCGCGGTCGAGGTGTACGGAAAAACAATCTCCTCGCTGCGGGAGACGCGGCGCGCCGTCCGGGATCCGGCCACGGGACGGACGGTCGACGAGCAGATCGCCGGTCTCGAGCGCGAGAGGGCGACGCTTCGGCGCGCGGAACCGGTCACTCCGGCGCTCGCCGCGAACGCCCGCCGCGTCGCCCCCCGGCGGGCGGAGATCGAAGGGCCTCCGTGACCCTCGGCACGATCCTCGAAGAGGAGATCGAGGCCGGCTCCTTTCCGGGCGGGGCGGCCTTAGTCGGCGACGCCGGAAAAATCCTGGCCCAGGCGCACGCGGGGCGCGCCACGGTGTTCCCCGAGAAAGCGCCTGTCGAGGCGGCAACGCTTTTCGACCTCGCCAGCCTCACCAAGCCGCTCGCCGCGGGCGGGCTGACGTACGCGGCCTGCGAGGAGGGGCTCGATCTTCGCTCCGCACCGGGGCGCTTTCTCCCCGGATGGAAGCGCACCCGTTACGACGGGATCACCCTGGAAATGCTTCTGACACACACGTCCGGACTTCCCGCCTGGTTCCCTCTCTACGTCCGCGGGGAGGGGGCCGCCGCGTACCGGCGCACGCTCGGAGAGATCGAGCCCGAGGCCTTCCCGGGCGCCGCGGTTCTCTACAGCGACCTCGGGATTCTCGTTCTCGGCGAGGTTCTCGAGGCGTTCTTCGGCGCGCCCATCGACCGCGCGTTCGCCGATCTCGTCGCCCTGCCCGCGGGGTCTGCCGCGCGATTTCTTCCGCGGGACCCGCTCCTTTGTGCCGCGACCGAAGCGGACGACGCGACCGAGCGGAACATGACCGCCGACCTCGGGCTCTCGTACCCGCACTTCCGCTCCGGCGTGGTGCGCGGCGACGTGCACGACGGAAACGCGTTCCGGCGCGGAGGGGTCTCGGCGCACGCCGGGCTGTTCGCGACGGTCGAAGACGTCTGGAAACTCGCCCGTCCGTGGCTCGATCCCGGCCGGCGCGAGTTCACCGCCGACCGGACACCCGGGCTTTCCGAGGCGCGGGGTCTCGCCTGGCAGGGGGCGCGGGGCGCCGGGTCGATCCCCGAAGAAGGACGGGCGTCCGGCGCGTTTGGCCACACCGGCTTCACGGGCACGTCCCTGTGGATCGACCCGGACCTCCAGAGGATCGTCATTCTGCTGACGAACCGGGTCCACCCGAGGGCAGAGGGAGATTTCAACGAGGTCCGCCGGCGCTTTCACGAGCGGGTGGATGAGGAGGAGATCGGGAAACGTTAGCGGAAGACGCGGGCGGAGGAATGGGCCTTACTTCCTTCGTTTCTAAACCCGCCTCCCGGCCGCCGCCTGCTTCTGAGCGTATTCGGGCGCGCGTGGGATGCGCGCGCCGGAATACGGCGCGGCGTCCTTTCCGCGCTTCGCGCGGGGCGCCTGCTTTTGAGCATATTCGGGCGCGCGTGGGATGTGCGCGCCCGAATACGGCGCGGCGTCCTTTCCGCGCTTCGCGCGGGGCGCCGCTGGCTCTGGTAAATTCAGCGTGGAGGTTTTCATGCCGGACATCGTGATCCTGGATGGCGTCCGCACTCCGATGATCGAGTACAACGGCGCGTTTGCGGACGTCTCGGCGATCGAGCTCGGGGCGCATGCCGCGCGAGAGGCGCTAGCGCGCACGGGAACCGATCCAGGGCAGATCGACCACGTCATCTTCGGCAACGCGCTCCAGACCTCCGGCGACGCCATCTACGGAGCCCGGCACGTTGGGCTGAAGGCCGGGGTCCCGAAGGAAGTCCCGGCGCTGACGGTCAACCGGCTCTGCGGGTCGGGGTTTGAATCGATCGTGCAGGCGGCGCATCGCATCCTCCTCAAGGAGGCGAAGACCGTGCTCGCCGGCGGCATGGAGAACATGTCGGCCGCGCCGCACGTGATCCGGGGCGCCCGGAAGGGCCTGCGGCTCGGGCAGGGAGCGCTCGAGGATTCGCTCATGGTCGCGCTTCTCGACACGTACTGCGGCCTCTATATGGCGCAGACCTCCGACCGCGTGGCCGCGAAATACGGAATTACGCGCGAGGAGCAGGACGAGTACGCATTCTCCTCCCAGCAGCGCGCGGCGGCGGCGCAGAGCGCGTGCCGGCTCTCGGCGGAGATAGCGCCGATCGAAGTCAAAGCGGGAAGAAAGACACTGCTGGTCGAGAAGGACGATCACCTGCGGCCGGAGACCACCCTCGAGGGTCTGGCGGCGCTGGCGCCATCGTTCGGAAAGGGCGGGCAGGTGACGGCGGGAAACGCGTCGGGAATCGTGGACGGGGCCGCGGCGGTGATCGTGACCTCGGGGGACGAAGCCCGCGCCCGCGGGAAGAAGCCGCTCGGCCGGCTGATCGGCTGGGCGGTCACCGGCGTCGAACCGGAGCTGATGGGTATCGGGCCGGCGCCCGCAGCCCGCGCGGCGCTCGAAAGGGCGGGACTCCGGCAGGAGCAGGTCGACCTGTGGGAGATCAATGAAGCGTTTGCGGGCCAGATCCTCGGGGTCATCCGGGAGCTTGATCTCGACCGCGAAAAGTTGAACGTCAACGGCGGCGCGATCGCGCTCGGGCACCCGCTTGCGGCCACCGGCACCCGCTGCACGCTGACGCTCCTGCACGAAATGCGGCGGCGCGGGGTGCGGTACGGCCTCGCCGGCGCGTGCATCGGAGGGGGACAGGGAATCGCGGTGGTGCTCGAAGCGGGCGCCTGAGGCGCGGTGCTGGAACTGCCCGAACGGATCCTTGGCTTTCCCGTCCGCACGGCGGCCGTCGCCTCGTTTCTGGAGGAGTTGAAGGCGCACCGCGCCGCGGACTTGAACGGGGTCCTCGTAACGTTCAACGATGCGAGCCTCTGTCGTGACGCGCTGCGGCACTGGCTTCTGAAACAATGGATCGTGGTGGCGCCGCACTCGCCCCTGACGGCGCTGCCGGGCCCCGGATTCACGCGCGATCTGACGTTGAGGCAGTTCTGCGGGGAAAGTGCGCCGGACCCGGCGCCCGATCGAGAAGAGAGAGGATTAAACGGCGATGACGATTCGTAAAGTGGGTGTCCTCGGCGCGGGGTTGATGGGCTCCGGAATCGCGGAGGTGGCCGCGAAGAGCGGCTACGAGACCGTCGTGCGCGAAGTCTCCGACGAGCTCGGCCGGAAGGGGATCTCGCGGATCGAGGTGTCGCTCGCGAAGGCGGTCGAGAAAAACAAGCTGGCGCCTCCGGAGCGGGACGCGGCGCGGGGGCGGCTTTCGACGACCACGGACCTGGCGGATCTGGCCGGCTGCGACATCCTGATCGAGGCCATCATCGAAAACCTCGAATTGAAAAAGGAGACGTACAGGGAGCTCGACCGCCTCTGCAAACCGGAGACGATCTTCTGCTCGAACACCTCGTCGCTCACCATCACGGAGATGTCCGCGGCGACCTCGCGGGCGGACCGCTTCGCCGGGCTGCACTTCTTCAACCCGGTGCCGGTGATGAAGCTCGTGGAAGTGGTGCGCACGATCGCGACCTCCGAGGAGACCTTCGAGGCCGTCTTTGAATTCGCGCGGTCCCTCGGGAAAGACCCGATCCGGGCGCGCGACAACTCCGGCTTCGTCGTCAACCGCCTCCTGGTCCCGTATCTGCTGGACGCGGTGCGCGCACTCGAGGAAGGTGTCGGCAGCGCCGAGGACATCGACAAGGGCATGGAACTCGGGTGCGGGCATCCGATGGGGCCGCTGAAGCTCCTCGACTTCGTGGGTCTCGACACGACCTACTACATCGCGCAGATCATGTTCGATGAATATCGGGAAAAGCGGTTCGCGCCGCCGCCGCTCTTAAAAAGAATGGTGCTCGCCGGGAGGATTGGCCGCAAGTCCGGGCGGGGGTTCTACGAATACGGAGGGGGCAAGTGAGCGAGCTCATCGGAGTCGAGACGGCGGAGGGGGTCCGCACGCTCACGGTCCAGCGTCCCGAGAAGTTGAACGCGTTGAACGCGCAGGTGCTGGAAGCGCTGGACGCGGCCGTCGTCGCCGCGACGGGGGAACCCTCACTGCGGTGCCTGATCATCACCGGCGCGGGGGAGAAGGCGTTCATTGCCGGCGCTGACATCGGAGAGCTCGCGAAGCTGACGCCGATTCAGGGGCGCGAACATGCCCGCCACGGGCAGGCGGTGCTCGACAGGATCGAAAACCTGCCGGTCCCGACGATCGCCGCGATCAATGGCTTCGCGTACGGGGGCGGCCTCGAGCTCGCGATGGCATGCACCCTCCGCGTCGCGGCGGACAACGCGCGCATGGGACTTCCGGAGACGTCTCTCGGGATCCTCCCCGGGTACGGCGGAACGCAGCGGCTCGCCCGCCTCGTGGGACGCGCGCGTGCGTACGAGCTCGTCCTGACCGCGTCGAAGGGCATCACCGCGGCGGAGGCCGAGCGGATCGGGCTCGTCAACCGCGTCGTTCCGGCCGGCCAGGCGCTCTCCGGGGCGCGGGAGCTCGCGCGCGCGATCGCAGCGAATGGGCCGGCCGCCGTCCGCTACGCGCTCGACGCGATTCGCAGCGGTATGGAAATGCCGTCCGCGGAAGGCCGGTTGCTGGAGGCGACACTGTTCGGCCTCTGCGCCGCGACGTCGGACATGAAGGAAGGGATGGCCGCCTTTCTGGAGAAGCGGGCGGCGAGATTCACGGGTTCGTGAGCGTTCACGTTGAAAGTTGAAAGCGCAACGCTCGAGAGGGAGGGCTGAATGGGGACTCTGAGCTCCGGGCGGCGAACCGTCGCCCTGCTAAACTGATTACGGAGAAGGACGCACCGTGCACCCGCCCGAATCCGACCTGATCTACGACTGGAACCGAGCCGGCGGCTCCGTGTTCCCGGCACGCGGCGTCGTGGAGCTCGACGACGAGACTCTGCGCGACGGGCTGCAGTCTCCCTCCGTCCGGAGCCCGTCGATCGAGCACAAATTGAAGCTCCTCCACCTGATGGAGGCGCTCGGCATCGATTCGGCGGACCTCGGGCTGCCCGGCGCGGGGCCGCACGTGGTGGCGACCGTAACGCGCCTCGCGCGGGAGATCGTCGACTCGGGGATGAAAATCCGGCCGAACTGCGCCGCGCGGACCGTCGCGGCCGACATCCTCCCGATCATCGAGATCTCCCAGAAGGTCGGGATTCCGATCGAGGTTTCGTGTTTCATCGGTTCCTCCCCGATCCGCCAGTATGCGGAGGACTGGGACCTCGACCGCATGCTGCGTCTCTCCGAAGACGCGGTCTCGCTCGCGGTCAAGGAGGGCCTGCCGGTCATGTACGTGACCGAAGACACGACGCGCGCGCACCCGGACCACATCCGGCAGATGTACACGACGGCCATGCGCGCGGGAGCGCAGCGCGTCTGCGTCTGCGACACGGTCGGCCACGCGACTCCCAACGGCGTGCAGAACCTGATTCGCTTCGTCGTTCAGATGGTGAACGGCGTGAACCCGGAAGTGAAAGTGGACTGGCACGGCCACCAGGACCGCGGGTTCGGCGTCACGAACGCGCTCTGGGCGCTCGAAGCCGGCGCTCATCGCGTCCACGCCTGCGCTCTCGGCATCGGAGAGCGCGTCGGGAACACTCCGATGGATCAGCTTCTCGTCAACCTCCAGCTGCTCGGCTGGATCGACCGCGACTTGACCCGCCTTCACGATTACTCTTCGCTCGTGTCGGAGGCCACGGGGGTTCCGATTCCCGACAACTATCCGGTCGTCGGCCGCGACGCGTTCCGAACGGGCACGGGTGTGCACGCGGCCGCGATCATCAAGGCGCGCAAGAAGGGGGACGAGTGGCTGGCGGACCGCGTCTATTCCGGCGTGCCCGCCGCCATGGTCGGCCGCCGCCAGGTAATCGAGATCGGCCCGATGAGCGGCCTTTCGAACGTTCACTGCTGGCTCCAGGACCGCGGCCTCGAGGCGCGCCCGGAGGTCGTGGACTCGATCTTTAGCCGCGCGAAGGAGAGCGATCAGATCCTGGCGGATGAAGAGATCCTCGCAATCGTCCACGCGCTCGCGGACGCGCCGACCGCTCATTAAGACGGGCCGCGCGGGCGGCGCCGTCTCCGAGGAACCGGCGCGCTCGGAATTCCTGGTGCGGCAGCTTCCGACGTTCCTCGACCACCTCTCAGTCGAGCGCGGCCTGTCGACGGCCTCGGTTGCCGCCTACGGAAGCGACCTCTCGGCGTTCGGCCGGTTCCTCGCCGCCGCCACTGTGACGGCGGAGGCAGCCACGCGCGCGGACCTCGGGCGATACCTCGGCTCCGTACGCGCCCGCGGTCTCTCGGCCCGCTCGGCCTCGCGGGCACTGTCCGCGTTGCGGGCGTTCTACGGGTACGCCGCGCTCCATCTTGACTTCGTCGAAGATCCGACGAGGGACCTGACGAATCCGAAGCTCGGGCTGTCCCTTCCGAGAGCGCTTTCCGAGGAGGATGTCGTCGCCCTCCTCGGCGCCCCGGATGCCAAAACCCCTCTCGGCCTGCGGGATCGAGCGATGATCGAGCTGCTTTACGCGTCCGGGCTGCGCGTGTCCGAGCTCGTCGGGCTGCCGCGGGATGCGATCGACCTGCCCGCGGGGATCCTGCGCGTGACGGGCAAGGGGGGCAAGGAAAGACTCGTGCCGTTTGGCACGAGCGCCGGCCGCTGGCTTCAGCGTTATCTCGAGGCCGCGCGGCCTCTTCTCGATACGCGGCGGTCCCCGGCGTTGTTTCTTTCCTCCCGCGGCGCCGCAATGACGCGCCAGCGGTTCTGGCAGATCCTGGAGGGATACGGCCGCACGGCCGGGATAAGGTCGCCCCTCACGCCGCACGGACTCCGGCATTCGTTCGCGACGCATCTCCTGGAGCACGGGGCCGACCTGCGCGCCCTCCAGATGATGCTCGGTCATTCGGACATCTCGACTACCTCGGTGTATACGCACGTCTCGCGCGGACGGCTCCGGCGCGTGTACGACGAGTTTCATCCTCGCGCGGTGCGGAAGAAGAGGTAGCCGCAGTTTCCGCTGCTGCACGGCAAAGGCCCCGGAGGAATTTCACCCGTCCGTCCGCTGTTCCCGAACACCGTATGCCTCCGTATTTCCGGGCGGTTCTCCTGGTCGCTTTGCTCGCGGCCCCGTGTCTCCAGGCGGAGCTCGTGGTCTTCGAGGACGGCCGGGTCGTGAAGGCCGCGTCCTATCAGGTCCGGGGGGACGAGCTCGAGATCCGCCTCCCGGGGGGCGGGAGTCTGTCGGTCGACCTCGGGCGGGTCGAGCGGATTGTCGATGACGAGGTGATCGTGCCTCCGGCCGCCGTGGCGCAAGCGCAGCCTCGCCCGGGCCCCGCGGTGACATACGACATGCGCTACAAGGCCCATCATCAGCCGCTCTTCCCGTCGCGGTACGACGCGGTCATCGACGCGGAAGCCAGACGCTACGACGTGGATGCCTCCTTCGTGTCCGCGCTCATCCGCGCCGAATCCAACTACGAGCCGCGGGCCGTCTCCCGCAAAGGCGCGCGCGGGCTCATGCAGCTGATGCCCGCCACGGCCCGGCGGCTGGACGTGCAGAGGCCGTTTGATCCGGCCGCGAACGTGCGGGGAGGCGTGCGGTACTTAAGGGAGCTGCTCGACCGCTTCGACGGCAAGCCGGAGCTCGTGCTCGCCGCCTACAACGCGGGAGAGAACGCCGTCCAGAACTACGGGGGCGTGCCTCCCTATCGGGAGACGGTCGGATACGTCAAACGGATCCTGTCGTGGTGGACCCCGGCCGTCCTGACGGGCGCCGGAACCGTGGCCGCGGAACGCTGAACGCCCATCGCTCGATAGCAGCGGACGACGTCGAGCCTCGACCGGCGACTCGGTTTCCCGGCAACTGCACCCTGAGTTCTCGAAGGAGCAGACGCTAGACGCTCAACTCTCATTCAATCCATACCGAGCCGCGCGAGATAACCCTTCTCCCGAACGCGGCCGAGCATCCACCCGAAGAAAGCGCCTCCCGCCGCGAGGTAGATCGCGTTCAAGCCGACCGCCGCCGCCAGCACGCCG
>JBBQDF010000057.1:0-10527 GCA_038319475.1 Thermoanaerobaculia bacterium | reverse complement strand
CGAGCGGCCGGCGCGTGAAGACCATCCGGTGCAGGAACCACTTCTGAATTCCGGACGTCGTGTTCAGGTCGTACGTCGCGGTCGTGGCGGGAGCGACGGGCGCCGTCAGCCGGCCGAGGTCGGCTTCCAGGGCCGAGTTGTCGACGTCGTAGTACGAAACAAACGAGGAGACCGCGGCCTCGAGACCCATCGCGAGGAGCGCATCGATCTCTGCAGGGGTGCCGCCGAATCCCGCCCTTCGGGCAAGGTGGGCCGCCGCGGCACGATCCCAGCGAATGCTCACCGGGAGTCACCGAAGGCGGAGGTGTTTGAAGTTGAGAGCGACAAGAGAACCTGGGAGGAAGGATACACCTGGGCGCGACCGGAGCGGGCCGCCGGCGCCCGGGCTGACGGCAATGCTGCACGAACGAGGGGATTTCCTACACGTACTGCCGGTTCAGGAATCCGAGGTTCGGCCAGCTCCCCAGGATCGCTCTCGAATCGGCCTTCAGCCAGTCCGCCAGGATCGTCCCGTAGTACGAGCGGAAGTCGTTCTCGACCATCAGGTTTCCGTTCGCGTCGAGGCTCGCGAGGTTCGGCGGGTTCCCGTAAATCCCACCGCTGACCGCGTCCCCGACGACGAAGTGCGGGGCGGAAGTCCCATGGTCCGTCCCGTTGGAGGCGTTGTCCTGCGCTCGCCGGCCGAACTCCGACCAGGTCATGAGCAGGACGTCGTGAGATTTTCCATGGCCGTCGAGGTCGTCGAAGAACGCCTTGATCGCATCCGAAACGTTCTGCACGAGAGGGTCGTGCGCCTGGTCCTCCGCCGCGTGGTTGTCGAAACCACCGTACGTGGCGTAGAGGATCCGGGCCCCGACGTTCGCGTTGATGATCTGGGCGATGAGCAGAAGCGCCGACCCCAGGCTGTTCGCGGGATAGGTCCCCGCGGCGACGTACCCGCTCCCGACCGTCTGGAGCACGTTCGAGGAAGCGATCGCGTCTTCGCCGAGCTGCCCCACGGTGTCCGCCGGCGTCGGCAGCTCGTACTCCTGCGAGCTCTGTTTCAAAAACGTGCTGACCTGGTTGTTTCGATCGCCCGCGGCCGCGCCGTCCGTCTGGTACGAGTACGTCGCGAGCGTCAGAAAAGAGGGGACCTGGACGTTGTCGGCGAGAAGCGTCCGCGGAAGAGAGCTGCTGATCGCGGTGCAGGAGAGGGGATTCCCGTTTCCTGCGATCGTGGCGTCCGCCCACCGCCCGAGCCAGCCCCGGTGCTCGAGGAGGCTCGGGTCGGCCGTGTGCCAGATGTCGCGGGACGCGAAATGCGAGAGGCTGGAGTTCGGGTACCCGATGTTCTCGACCACCGCGAGGCGCTTTGCGTCCCACAACGCCTTCAACCCGGTCATTTTGGGATGCAGGCCGAGCTTCCCGTCGAGCGGCAGCACGGTGCTGGTCGGGATCCCGATCCGGGAGCGGAGCTGGCCGTACTTCGCGTCGGTGTAGGGGATCACGGTGTTCAACCCGTCGTTGCCGCCCATCAGCTCCAAAATAACGAGCGTGCGCCCGGACGCCGCGGCGTCCGCCTCGAGCGCCTCGAACCCGCGGCTCCCGGCGACCGACCACTTCGGCACCATCGTCGAGACGGTCACGAAACCCGCGCTGCGCAGGAGAAAGTCGCGTCGGGAAAAAGTCATGGCGTTCCTTTGCGGGAGATCCTCACGCGAACTGGAAGCAGGGGCTGGTCAGCATCAGGTGGACCAGGCCGCGCACCTTCCTGTCCACGTTTGCGGCGGTGTTCGTCCAGGCGACCCGCTGGCCCGCGTCGTTGGTGTTCATGTAGTCAATCCAGGCCTGCCGTGTCGACGGGGCTGCGTCGGCGACGTTCAACCGGTCCGCCACCGTGTCGACCACGCGCTCGGCCGTCGAGGCGTCGTGCCCGGCCAGGATGCGGTTGGGGTCAAAGCGCGTACCAGTCGAGCCCCGGTTGCTCGCGAGCGAATTGGTGAACGTCGCCCGGTTGAAGACCGTTCCCGTGTTCATCCAGGAGAGCCCCCAGTCCCAGCCCTTCGCGTCCTCGGGGTCGAAGAGGCTCTGCGCCATCCCCGCGAGCGACGCGGCGGGCGAAGAAAAATCGCTGGTCGCTTCGAGCATCCGGATGGAGGCCACCGCGTACTCGACGGGCGAGCGGACCCAGGTCTTCTGCGCGTGCGGCTCGTAGAATTCGGGACTTGTGAACATCGCGCGGAGCACCTCGCGGACGACGCGGCCGGAGGACACCCAGATCGCCGCGAGCTGGTCGACCACGAAGTCGGGCGGATCGTCGTAGACAAAAAACCGCCACAGCTTCGAGACGATGAACCGCCCCGACACACTGCCGCGGGCATCGGTCTTCGACAGCAGGATGTTGATGGCGTCGGCTCCGTTCCAGTTTCCGGCCTGGCCGAGGAGGGTCTTGCTTGCGTTGTCGTGGACCGCCGGGTTGTTCACGAAGGTCGCGCCGTTGTAGTTGTCCGTCCTGGTGTAATTCTGGACGGTCCACCCCGTGAGAGCGCGGGCGAGCGCCGTGACGTCGCCCTCGGTGTAATTGCCGATCCCGAGGGTGTAAAGCTCCATCAACTCGCGCGCGTAGTTCTCGTTGGGCTTCGCGGCGCGGTTTAACCAGTTGTCGAGCCACACCAGCATCGCGGGGTCCTGCGAGATTTTCACCACGAGGTCGTCGAACCGGCCGACGGCCGCCTGACGCTCGGTCTTGTTCTGATTGAGGATCAATGTGACGCCGCGGACCTTCGTGATACCGGAGGTCCAGTGCAGGTTCCAGAAGTAGGTCATCTTTTCTTCGAGCGGGCGGGGCGAGTTCGCCATCCGGTCGAGAAACCACTGCTGGAGGCCGCGAGTCGTCGCCAGGTTGTACGTCCTCGTGGCGAGCGCCGCCTCGTAGGCGGAGGTGTCGACGGCGTCGTAGTCGACCAGGAAGGAGACGGCGCCGTCTAACCCCCGGGCCGCCAGAGCATCGATTTCCGCGGGAGTCCCTCCGAAGCCGGCTCGACGGAGGAGATGCGCAGCGGCTTCGCGATTCCAGGGGATCGAGGTCATGGGCCCCCTTTCGGGCTTTCGTGTTGGACGAGGCCGGGAGCCGGCGGTTTACGGGATTTCGAGCCGGAGCGTTGTCGCGGGAACCTTCCGCCGCCGGCGGGTTCCCCCCCGTTGGAGGAAGACGCCATGTTCCAGACGGCCCTGATCGAATCAGGAGCGAGCGGTGGGCGCGTCCCCCGACGGTCCCTCGGTGTTGCTCTGGCGCTTCACAGTGGAGGGGTGCTCCTCGTCGCCCGGATTGCGCTCCGGACGGGAAACGAGGTTCCGGAACCGCCTCTGCCGATTCGCCTCGTTGTCGCCGCCGTGCTTCCCTCCGGGTGGTCAAGTCGGTCCACCCCCTGTTGGATGCGGAGGCCGCCCGCGCGCTCGAGTCGTGGCGCTGCCGGGCCGCCACTCTGAACAGTCGGGCTGTACGAGTCCGGCTCACGGTGACCGTCACTTTCGGGCTCCATTGAGCTATTGAGCCGCAGGCGCGGATCCGCCGAACCCCGCCGGCGGGCGCGCACCTCAGAGGACCGGAAGCGGGATGCCGTGCGTCCGGGTCTTTCCCTCGAGCAACGCGTCCCAGCGGCCGGGGATCACCGTCGAGCAATCGGGGCATCGCCCTCGCTCGATGCGGTTAGAGAGCACCACGAAACCGTGGCGCTCGATTACGGTGGTGCGGCAGTTCGGGCAGCGGGTGTTCTCCCATTCGCCGACGCGGCCGGGTATGTTTCCCGCGTAAACGTACCGGAGCCCCTCTTCGACGCCGATCTCCGCGGCGCGCACGAGTGTTGAGACGGGCGTGCTTCCCCGGTCGTTCATCTTGTAGTCCGGATGAAAGGCCGTGACGTGCCATGGGACGTCGACGGAAACCGACGCGATGAACCGGGCGGCTTCGCGCAGCTCCGCCTCCGAATCGTTGAAACCGGGGATCACGAGGGTCAAGACCTCCAGCCAGATTCCTCGCTCGTAGATCCCGCGGATCGAATCGAGGACGTTCTGAAGGACCCCGCCGAGCTCCCGGTAGTGCTTGTCGTCCATCGACTTCAGATCGACCTTGTAGAAGTCGATCCATGGCTCGATGTAGTCGAGCACCTGTGGCGTTGCGTTACCGTTGGACACATACGCGGTCTTCAGCTTCCGGCGCTTCGCCTCCCGAAAAATGGCTACCGCCCATTCGGAGGTGATGAGCGGCTCGTTGTAGGTGGAGACGACGGTCGGCGCGGCGCTCTCCTTCGCCAGGTCGACCAGAGTGGCGGGCGATACGTCGCGCGGCGGGGCGATCGCCCTCGGATCCCGGATGGACTGCGACGTGAACCAGTTCTGGCAGTAGCCGCAATGCAGATCGCACCCGAGCATCCCGAACGAAAAAGCGTCCGTACCCGGCAGCGCGTGAAAAAACGGCTTCTTTTCGATCGGGTCGCACTGCAGCGCCCCGACGTACCCCGAGGGCACGCGCAGGGTCCCGCCTTCGTTGTACCGCACGCGGCACACGCCCTCGCGTCCCTCCGGGATCGGACAGCGGTGGCCGCACGCGTAGCATCGCAGCCGGCCGTCCGGCAGGCGTTCGACGAGCTCGGGAGCGGCGTCTGCCGTCCGGGCGGCGAGGATCGGAGCGAGCGGAGAAGAGTTGGCCATCGAGTCCTGACTGGAAAGAAAACCGGTCCGTGAGCGCGGAAATGCCCGCGAATACCGCTGCGTTATCATCCGCCGGATGTCCTCTTTCACGCGATTTTTCTTCGCCTCGGCGCTTTTTCTGCTCCTCGCGGGGTCCGCCGCGGCGCAAACGCCGACGACGGTGGCTTCGGCGACCACGTGGACGACGGAAAACGGCCGATTCGTGACGGGCGTCAACGTCGCCGCGCAGCCGGACGGCAGCGTCTGGTTCCTCGTGCCCTCGAACGACCGGATCGTGCAGCTCCAGCCCGACGGAGTCACCTTCAAGCAGTGGCAGATCCGGGACGACAAGCACCTCGGAGCGAATCCCGTCGATTTCACGATCGAAGGCAAGTACGTCTGGTTCATCGAAAACGGCCAGAGCGGGATCGACGCGGGATTCTCGGCGCTCGGCCGCTTGAACACGGAGACAAACGAGCTGCGCGAGTGGGTCGTCCCCGGATCGCGCCCGGCCGGTTTCTACCGCGCCCCGGACGGGAAGCTGTGGTTCCCCCAGAGCAACGGGCGGCTCCAGTCGCTCGATCCGGACTCACTCGCGGTGACCGACTATCGCTCGAGCAAGACGTTCGCGTACTCGGACGTGGTCGCCTCACCGGACGGCGCGCTCTGGATGTCCGACTTCGGAAACAACCGGATCGTCCGCTACGTGCCCGGCGCCGCCACTGAAACTTCCTGGACGATGCTCGATCCCGCGCTCGGACGGTTGAACCCGTCGCAGATCCAGTTTGACGACCGGGGCGGCCTGTGGATCTGTCAATTCTCCGCCAACCGCATGGACCGTTTCGATGCGGCGAGCGGCTTCGTGACGGGCTACGGCGGCTTTCTCGATCCGATTCACTTCGACATCTTCAACGGTCGCGTGTACGTCGCCGAGGCTCCCTCCGCCAACGGACGGGTCGTGGTCCTCGATCCGGCGCTCGCGACGGGGAGCGCGGTCCTGCTGACGGCGGAGACGTTGAGCGTCCTCGCGACGCCGAACAAGCGACGGGCGACGATTCGCGACACCGTGGCCATCCAGACGACGTTCACGAGCACCAGATCGACCGTGCCCGAAGCCGAGGTCAAGACGACGGTCGTCATTCCGGGCATTCTGAGAACGGAATTTCCTTCCGTGAACGCGTACGGTATCCAGGCGACCGGCTCCGGCATCTGGACCGGAAGCGAAGGCAAGCTCGTGCACCTGGTGCTCCAGACGCTCGGCGCGCCGTCGGACCTGACGGTGCCGGTAGCCGCTCAGTTCGGGGTCGCTCCCGGCCCGCGGATCGCGATCGAGACGACCCTCGTCAACCGCGGCACGGAGCCGGTTTCCGGCGACATGCTCTATCTCTTCTCGGACGCCTCCTTCGCCCCCCGCGTCACTTTCACTGTAGCTCCGGGCCAGACGCTGATCCTTCCCGACACTTTCCACGATGCGAGCTCCGGGTCCGGCGCTTCTTTCGGCCCGGTGCGGCTGCGTGTCACCTCGGGCAACGCCGCGGATCTCTCGGTCTCCGTCCGGTCGGCCCGGCTGCGAGAGGACGGCTCCTCGTTCGGTTTCGCGCTCCGAGCCGCCTCGGGCGCCGACTCTCTCGGGGCGGGTTCTTCCACGACCCTCTTTCTCGGCGGCCGGGCCACCGAAGCCTCGGTATTCGGGCTCTACAGTCCCGTCGGCGGCGATGCCACCGCGACGCTGGTCGCCCCGGATGGGACCGTGCGGGGAACCCGCCGATTCGTTCTGACGACGAACGTCGCGCAGGAGTTCAACACCGCCGCTTCCGCGTTCGGTGTCGCCTCGGAACCGGGCGACGTGATCCGGCTGTTGGTGGCCTCCGGATCGGTCCAGGCGTACGTGAACGTTTTCGACACCGGAAGCACGGATGTCGCAACGGCCCTGCCGATCCCCGCCTCGACCGAAGGCGTTTTCCCGAACCTGTCCAACTTCGCCGGTCCCGGGGGCCGACTGAGCGACCTCCTGGTGTCGAATCCGGATGCGACCCGTTCCGTCAACGTGACGTTCTCGTTCCTTCAGGAAAACGGCGCCGCACCTCCCCGGCTCGCCACGATCGCGCTCGCGCCGGGCGGCAGCCGCGTGATCGCCGACGCGCTCACGAATTTCTTCGGGGTCCTCGCAGGCGGAGCGGTGACGTTCACCTCCGACGCGCCGGTAGCCGTGGCGGCCCGCGTCGCCTCCCGGCGTAACGAGGGTGACTATGCGACCTTCATGGCGGCCCTCTCTCCCTCGGACGCGATCACGCCCGCCGGAGCGGCGGAGTCGCTGGGGGCGCCGACCACCGACGCGCGAACGACCGACCTCCTTCTCTTCAACTCGGGAGCGGCGGGCGCCGTGACGGTGATCGGCTACGACGATTCGGGAAACGAGATCGGCCGCCGTACCGTCTCGATCGGCTCATCGACGAGCGTTCGCCTGCCGGCGGTCTTAACGACGCTCGGCGGCGCCGGGCTGACCGCCGCCCGCATTCGCGTCCAGACTCCCGCGGGCTCGCGGGTCTATGCCGTCACCGAGCAGATCGATGCCGGCACCGGCGACGTGGAGATTGCCAGGCTGAGATAGCGCGGGTCGAGCGTTCAGCGTTCAGCGTGAATAAGGGGCGACCCGCATTACTCCATCGGACTTTTGCCCCGTCCGCCTCACCCCTGACGACTGACCCCTGACGGCCCTGGCGATAAACTTCCCCCAATGCCTCCCCGCACTGTCGTTCGCGGCTCCGGGATGTTCGTGCCCGACGGAGTGGTGACGAACGAGCGTATGTCGCGCCTGATGGACACGACCGATGAATGGATCCGCCAGCGGACGGGGATCGGAGAGCGCCGGTACGCCCGCAGCGGGACCTCTTCCTGCGACCTCGGCATCGAGGCCGCAAAGCGCGCACTGGAAGATGCGGAGCTCGCCGCGGGCGACATCGACCTGATCGTCTTCGCGACGATGACGCCCGCGCATTACTTTCCGGGCAACGGCGGGCTTCTCGCGGCGGCGCTCGGACTCGACCAGACTCCGGCCCTCGACATCCGCATGCAGTGCGCCGGATTCCTCTCCGGGCTCCAGGTGTGCGATGCATTCATCCGCTCGGGCACGTACAGGCGCGTCCTCTTAGTCGGCGGCGAGTGCCACGCGTCGCTGTACCCCTGGTCGGAAGCCGAATGGTCGGTGATGTTCGGCGACTCGGACGGCCCCGTTTCGCCCGCCGCCTACGCGTGGGGGACGGCGCAGCGGGATCGCGCCGTGATCTTCGGCGACGGCGCCGGCGCGTTCGTACTCGAGGCCCACGACGAGGACGACGGCCGCGGGTTCCTCGGATTCGAGATGCGCACAGACGGCTCGCACTGGGACAAACTCTACGTGCCGGGCGGGGGCTCCGCGTCCTTCCCTTACTTTTCGCCCGAACAGTACGCGGAAAACAGGACCGTGCCGATCGTTGAGGGGCGGCAGGTCTTCCGGCTGGCGACGACGGCCATGCCCGCGATCGTGCGCGAGACTCTGAAAAAGCATGGAGAGTCGCTCGAGAGCCTGTCGCTTCTGCTCATGCATCAGGCGAACCTGCGCATCAACGAATCCGTCCAGAAGACCCTCGGGCTTCCCGACGAGAAAGTGTTCAACAACATCCAGAAGTACGGCAACACGACCGCCGCGACCCTTCCGCTGGTTTTCCACGAGGCCCGGGAGGCGGGCCGGGTGCGGGAGGGAGACCTGGTCTGTTTCACCGCGCTAGGCGCCGGGCTGCATTGGGGCGCCGGACTTCTGCGGGCTTAAGAGCGGCTAAAGCTCCCGGTCGGGGTGACGCGGTCGCTATACTCGCCCGCGTGAAAAAGTCCCACGCCGCCGGCCTCGCGGCCGCACTGTGGATCATCGCGGCGCGGCTTTCGGGCCAGATGCCCCCGGACACGCCCGCTCGACGATCGGAGGCCGAGACGACCGCGGCGCCGCGCCCTCCGGAAGGCTCCCGGATCGTCAACCTTCCGTCCGCGGACGCGCCGCGACAGGGAACGCTCACCGTTCTCTTCACCCACCGCTTCTCGCAGCCCGTCGAGCAGAGCGACATCCACTCGCTGTATTCCTTCGATTCCGGCGCGGACATCGGAATTGGACTGGCCTACACGCCGATCGACAACCTCGACGTCTCGCTCTACCGCACCTCGGGGCTCGACATCTACGAGCTGGACGTGAAGTACCACGTCTTCTCGAGAGGGCCGTTCTCGGCCGCGGTCCGCCTGGGCGGGGACTGGCGGACCCAGGTGAATCTTCAGAACCGCAACGGGGTCTTCGCGCAGGGCATCTTCGGGTGGTCGTTCGGACCGAGGGTACGGTTGACTGCGGTCCCGACGTGGATTTCGAAGACTTCCGGCCAGCCGTTCGTCTCGCGCAAGCCGTTCTACGAAAACCTCTTCAGCGTTCCCGCGGCGATCGCGATCGCCGTCACCCGGAGTGTGAACGTGCAGGCAGAAGTAGAGCCCCGCCTCGGGCGCGCGGACGCGCAGGGGGTCGCCTGGATCGTCGCGCTCGAAAAGACCGTCGTCCGGCACCGGTTCGCGTTCACGGTGGGGAACCAGCGCGGGACGACGGTCGACCAGTACATCGCGACCGATTTCTCGGGGCTTTCGCCGCACGGCTACTACTTCGGCTTCAACCTCGTGCGGCAGTGGAAGCTCTGACCCCGCCGCCGGAAGTCCGCGTCCCCTCCCTCTCCCCGACCGACCGTCTCGTCCATCTCCCGGGCATCCCGCTCGTCCGGGCGCGCGACGGAAAGTCGCCGCGCCTTCGGACGGCGGTGCGCGTCGGACACCGCGCCGGCAGCCTTCTCGTGCGCTTCGACGGCCGGGACGACGGCTGGGTCGCCACGAAATCGCGGCGCGACGACCCGCTCTGGGAGGAAGACGTCTTCGAGCTGTTCCTGACGCCGCAGGACCCACCTCACTCCTACTTCGAATTCGAGGTGAACCCGCTCGGAACGCTGTTCGACGCCGCGATCCTCTCTCCCCGTCTTTTCCGGCCGACGATCTGTCTCGACGTCGGATGGGACTGCGCCGGATACACCGCGCGGGTGAATCGGCGGGAGAAAAGCTGGTCGGCGCTCCTCTCGGTTCCCCTGGAGGCCCTGTGCACGGGCCCGATTCCTCGCGTGTGGCGCGCGAACTTCTTCCGCGTAGATCGCGGCGCGGGAAAAGCTCCCGACGAGTTCTCGTCCTGGTCCGCGCTCTATTCCGATCCGGTCGACTTCCACGACGCGCGCCGCTTCGGGACGCTCACGCTGGAGGAATAGCGAGCAGCTGACAGCGCCGGGAAGGACGGCTCTCGACTCACTGCGGCAGGACGACTTCCGTGCGCCGGTTCACCGCGCGGCCTGAAGGGGTCGCGTTGCTCTCGATGGGAAAGTCCCTCCCGAAGCCGCGAGGCTCGAGCCTCGCCCTGGCGACTCCGCCTGCGGCGGACAGGTAGTTGAAGACGGCGTTGGCCCGGTCGAGCGAGAGCTTCAGATTCAAATCCTCTTTCCCGGTCGAGTCGGTGTATCCGCACACGTACGCCTTCGCGTTGGGAAAGTAGGTGTTTAAGATTTCCTTCTGCTTGTTCAGGATCGGGAGCGCCTCGGGTTTCAAGTCCGACTTTCCGCTGTCGAACGAGACCTTCTCGGAGTACTCGAACACCAGCAGGCGGCCCGCGCCGAGCTTTTTCGCCAGAGGCGAGGCCTCCTTTGCGAAACGGAAGATCACCTGCGCCGTCTCGGGCGACAGGATCCGGATGCGCTTCTCGACGACCTGGCCCTCTGTCGCCGTCGCCTGAATGGATTCCAGGTCGTCAAACGTCTC
>JBBQDF010000056.1:0-10643 GCA_038319475.1 Thermoanaerobaculia bacterium | reverse complement strand
CCGGCAAGATGGACGTTAGCGACGACATGCTCCGGAGCGAATACGAACGGCAGAAGGCCGGGGGCCAGAAAGGAACCGCGGAACCTCTCAAGATTTCGATTCAGCTCAGAAGCCGCCGGTGACTTCGCCGCGGCGCGGCGAAATCACGTCGCGGAGTGACCGGAGGCGACGTGAGCGGACGCGACGGTGATCTCGCCGAGCCACCCCGTCATCGCCGGCAGCAGGGACTCGGCTGGCGGAGACGGGACGGTCAGCACGCGGGCGGGCGAGAGGCGGGCGCCGCGCGTCTGACGAACGAACTCGGTGAGCCGGGCTCCGTCGATCTTCGCGTCCTCGGCGAATCGGAGGTGTACCTGCCCCCCCTGACGCGTCAGCGACGTCACGCCCGCGCGTTCGGCCCGTGAGCGCAGGCGCGCGTACTCGACCAGGCGCCGGACCGCGGGAGGCGGCTCGCCGAAGCGGTCCGCGATTTCGCGAGAGGTCTCATCGAGCTCGCGGTCGTCGCGGGCCCGCGCGATCTTCTTGTAAATCATCATCCGCCAGTTCTCGTCGGCGACATACGACGGCGGGATCGTGAGGTCGAGGCCGAGGGAGAGAGTCACGGTCCGCTCGGGCACGGGCTCTTCGCCCTGGATCTCGCGGATCGACTCTTCGAGAAGGGAAAGATAAGTCTCGAAGCCGACCGACGCGATCTGCCCCGACTGCTCACCGCCGAGGATGTTCCCCGATCCGCGGATCTCCAGGTCCTTCGCCGCGATGCGAAACCCGGCGCCCAGATCGCAGAACTCCTGGATCGAAGCGAGACGCCGCCGCGCCGTATCGGACAGAGCCGCCGTCTCGTGCACGAGAAGAAAAGCGGAGGCGGGCTTGTCGCTCCGGCCCACACGCCCGCGCAGCTGATAAAGCTGGGCGAGTCCGTAGGCTTCCGCCCGATCGATCAGGATCGTGTTCGCCGAAGGAATGTCGAGGCCGTTCTCGATGATCGTGGTGGCGAGCAGCAGGTCGGCTTCCCGTGTCGTGAATCTCAACATCGCTTTTTCGAGCTCGTTCTCGCGCATCGCGCCGTGCGCCACGGCGATGCGAAGCTTCGGCAGGAGCGTCTCGAGCTCGTCGCGCACGCGACCGATCGACTCGACGCGGTTGTGGACGAAGAAGACCTGGCCTCCACGCTCGAGCTCCGCCTCGATCGCCTCGCGGATCACTTCTGGCTTACGCGGGACGACCTGGGTTTCGATCGCCAGGCGGTCGCGCGGGGGTGTCTCGATGATCGACAGATCCCGCAGTCCCGAAAGCGAGAGGTGGAGCGAGCGGGGAATCGGCGTCGCGGACATCGCGAGCACGTCGATCGAAGTCTTCCACTCCTTGAGTCTCTCCTTCTGCGCCACGCCGAAGCGCTGCTCCTCGTCGACGATCAGGAGTCCCAGATCGCGAAACGCGAGGTCCTTCCCGAGCATCCGGTGCGTCGCGATCAGGATGTCGACCGTCCCTTCGGCGACTTTCTTCACGATCTCCTTCTGCTCCTTCGGGCTGCGGAAGCGCGACAGCAGGTCGATCGTGACCGGGAACGACGCGAAGCGCCGGCGAAACGTGCGGAAGTGCTGATCGGCGAGGATCGTCGTGGGCGCTAGAACCGCGACCTGCTTTCCATCGAGGACCGCCTTGAAAGCAGCGCGCATCGCCACTTCCGTCTTGCCGTATCCGACGTCCCCGCAGAGCAGCCGGTCCATGGGCTTGGATGACTGCATGTCGCGCTTGACCTCCGCGATCGCCTGCGCCTGGTCCGGGGTCTCGACGTACTCGAACGCGTCCTCGAACTCCTTCTGCCAAGGTGAGTCCTTCGAAAAGGAAAATCCGTCGGCGAGAGTGCGTCGCGCGTAGAGCTTCAGGAGCTGGTCGGTCATGTCGCGCATGGCCTTCTTGACCGACGCCTTGCGTCTGGCCCACCCGGCGCCTCCGAGCTTGTCCAGAGCCGGCTCGACCCCCTCGAGGCCCGAGTACTTCTGCACGAGGTCGAACCGCTCGACGGGGAGGAGCAGCCTCTTCTCGTCGGCGTAACCGATCTCCATGAACTCCCGTTCTTCGCCTTCGACGGGCACCCGCTTCAACCCCTGGAAGACGCCGATGCCGTAGTCGCGATGCACGACCGCGTCCCCGAGCTTCAGGTCCCGCAGGTCCGACAGAAACGCCTCGGAGGGCCGGCGGCGCGAGGTCGAGACCGGTTTCTCTTCGCCGAAGATCTCGCTCTCCGAGTACACGGACACGCGAGGCTCCCGCATGCGGAAACCTCCCGAGATCTCCGCAGGGACCGAGATCACTACGCCCGGGCTGCGCTCGGAGGAGACGTGCAGCCCGTATTCGAGAGCGAATCGCCGGAGCTTCTCGGCGCCGCCGGTGGGCCGCACCGCGACAAAGACTTCCTCCTCCTGGACGAGCGCGCGCGCGATCTCCTCGGAGGCTTCGCGCGTCCGTCCCGCGTGGCCCGCGATCGCCTCCGCCGGAAGACGCAGGAGTGCACCCTCGCCTGAGATCCCGACCCGGTCGAAGCGCACCCCCGCGGAGGCGAGCGCCGCGCGGACCCGGTCGGCAGGGTGCGCCAGCTCCTCGGGGAGGAACGGGTCGCGTTCGGGATCGCGGTCCGCGGCGAGCCGCTCCGCAAATCCGGCGATCTCCTCCTCGACCGCCGCGGGCTCGAGCACGGCGAGGACGGCGCCGGAGGCGTGGTCGAGCCACCCGGCGGGCATCGGCGACACCGCCGGAGCGAAGACCAGGCGCTCGACGTCGGACGGGTAGCGCCCCAGACGCTCCGTCAGCATCTCCCGCTCGTCCTCGGATTCGCGAGCGATCGCAAAAGGCGGCAGCACGACGGAGGGGAGGCGCTCGCGCGAGCGCTGCGTGTCCGGATCGAAGACGCGGATCGAGGCGATGCGGTCGCCATCGAGCTCGACGCGCACGGGCAGCTCGCGGTCGGGCGCGAACACGTCGAAGAGGCCGCCGCGGACCGCGAGGTCGCCCGTCTCGACCACGAGATCGCAGCGGCGGTAGCCGACGGCGGTCAACCGTGCGACGAAGCGCGGAAGGGAAATCTCCGCCCCTTCCCGCAGGGACATCACGAGCTCCCCGAAGACTTCGGGCGAGGGAAGCCGGGCGAAGAGCGACCGCGCCGGAAGGACGACCGCTTCAACGGAGCCCGGGTCTCTCAAGGCCGACAGAAGACCGAACTCGTCGCGCCGGGCCTTGAGCGACGGCGGGATGCGCTGGTAGGGCGTCAGCGTCAGCGCGGGGGCATGAAAAACCTGCGGAACTCCCGAGGCGAGGAGATCGCCCGTCAGAGACTCCGCTGCTTTTTCGTCCGGGACGACGATCGCGAGCGGCCGGCCGAGGTCCCGTCCGAGCGCGGCGAGAAGAATGCCGGGCAGCGCGCCGGCCGCGCCGGCGACAACCGGGCTTTCTCCCCGCTCGACGCGGGCGAGCAGGCCGCCATAGGAAGGAAATCCCCGGACGAGATCCGCGAGCATGCAGGACGGGATGGCGGGCTAGCCGCGCTCGACCGGCCCCGCGGTTCGCGTGGAGAGCATCGGGGAAAGCTCGCGGAGGCGTCGCACCGCGGAGGCGGTGGCCGCGATCGCAAACTCGATTTCCTCCGCGGTCGTGAAACGGCCGAGCCCGAAACGGATCGACGCGTGGGCAAGGTCGTCGGCGACGCCGATTGCCTTCAAGACGTGCGAAGGCTGAAGCGACGCGGAGGTGCACGCCGACCCCGATGACACTGCGAGGTCTTTCATACCCATCAGGAGCGCCTCGCCTTCGACGCCCGCGAACGAGAGATTCAGGTTCCCGGGGAGACGCTCCTCGCTTTCCCCGGCGGCGAGCCGCCCGTCCGCGCCGAGCGCGGGTGGAGCGGGGCCGTTCAGCGTCACGTCGGGAATCGAGGCCAGGATGCCCGCGAAGAGGCGCGACCGTAGACTCCGGAGACGGCAGGCTTCCGCGTCGCGTTCCTCGACGGCGATCTGCGCGGCCTTTCCGAGCGCGACGATTCCGGGAACGTTCAGCGTGCCCGATCGCAGGCCGCGTTCCTGTCCGCCGCCGACGACGAGCGGCGTCAGGCGCACGCGGGGATTCCGTCCGCGGACGTAAAGAGCGCCGACGCCCTTGGGAGCGTAGATCTTGTGTCCCGAGAAAGACGCGAGATCGACCTTCATCGCTTCGACGTCGAACGGGACCTTCGTAAATCCCTGAACGGCGTCCGTGTGGAAAAAGATCCCGCGGCTCCGGCACACGGCGCCGATCTCCGCGATCGGATGCAGTGTTCCGATCTCGTTGTTCCCGAGCATGAGGGTCACGAGCGCGGTGGCGTCGGTGACGGCCCGGGCGACCGCATCCGCCGGGATCCTCCCCGTCCGATCCGTATCGAGAAACGTGACCCGGAATCCCTCTTTCTCCAGGGTCCGGCAGACGTCGAGCACCGCGTGGTGCTCCGTTTTTCCGGTGACGATGTGGTCGCCCCTTGAACGGTAGGCGCGGGCCACACCGAAGATCGCGAGGTTGTTCGACTCCGTGGCGCCGCTCGTGAAGAGGATGTCCTTGTCCGCGGCGTTCATGGCCGCCGCGACCTGGTGTCGCGCCTCGTCGACGGCAGCCTCCGCCTCCCATCCGAAGACGTGGCTGCGGGACCCGGAGTTCCCGAACGCCGTCGTCAGGTACGGCATCATCGCCTCGAGCACGCGCGGATCGACCGGCGTCGTCGCGTGGTTGTCGAGGTAAATAGGGAGCTTCATAGAGTGGACGCTCGAAAGAGGAGCGTACTTGGAAACGGCGATGCAGAGGACGGTATTTCGCCCTGGCGATCCGGGTTGAGGTCGGGCGACCGCAACCGACGAACGGGTCGAGGTTCGTCCCCCTCCCCGATAACAGGCATAATCGCGATCAACCCATGTCCTCGCTCCCTCGGACCGATCCGTCCTTTTCGTTTTCCTCGCCCCGGCCGAAGGTCCGGCTCGTCAACGCCTTCGCGCGCCCCTTCGAAAACGTCGTGGCGACCGCGCGGACTTGCTACTCGGCCAAGGGAATCGTCACGGAAGATCAGGCGTCCGCGCGGCCCGAGCGGCGCGACGCGCTCGCGCGCTCCATCTACGGAGCCGGTCACCACACGACCTTCCAGCATGCGCATTTTCAGTTCGCGATCGAGAACGTGTCCCGCCAGTTTCTCTGGAGCTTCCTGCACAGCCACCCGTTCTACAACTCCGAGCAGGTCTCGCAGCGATACGTCGAAGTGAAGGCGGGACAGTTTGCCGTGCCGCCGATGCTTCCCGCGGAACGCGAGATTTACGAGGCCGCCGCGCGCCGGCAGCAGGCCGCTTACGAGCGGCTCACGGAGCTGCTCACGCCGCTCGTCGCGGAGCGCTATTTCGGGATCTTCCCGGGGCGCACGCGCGGCGACGGGCGCGCGCGTTTTTCCGGCGCCGTGCAGAAGCGCGCGCAGGAGATCGCGCGTTACGTGCTTCCGGTGGCGACGTTCGCGTACCTCTACCACACGATTTCGGGCATCACGCTCTTTCGCTACTGGCGGCTCTGCGAGTCCGCCGACGCTCCGACGGAGCAGCGGGAAGTCGTCGGACAGATGGTCGAGGAAGTGCTCCGCCACGATCCCCTCTACCGCGGCGTGCTGCAGGATCCGATTCCGCTCGAGGAGACCCCCGAGTACGCGCTGCTCGCGGC
This sequence comes from Thermoanaerobaculia bacterium, assembly GCA_038319475.1. Taxonomy (GTDB): domain Bacteria; phylum Acidobacteriota; class Thermoanaerobaculia; order UBA5066; family Gp7-AA6; genus JALYUA01. The sequence goes on along the minus strand of JBBQDF010000056.1, from coordinate 4,928 downwards.
ACAGCGGGAAGCAGGGATCACGGGGGACGGCCGCGTTTTCCGCGACGAGTTCGATCGCGAGCTCGACGGCCGCGTCTCGCGCCTCGTTGACTGGAAGGCCAACAACGAGGAGGTCCTCGCCTCCGCGGTGCGCGAGGTGCTCGGGCTGCCGCGCGCCGCCCTGTCGGACGGCGACGCGATCGCCCTGGCGCTCGACCCGGCCAAGAACCCGCTGCTGGGCGAGACGCTCACGTTGACGACGCACGGCAAGCTCTCGCGGGCGCTTTGCCATCCCTCGTACACGTTCCGCAAGAAGCTGTCGCACACCGCCGACAGCCAGGACCAGCGCCACCGGATGACACCCGCGTCGCGGCCGGCGCTTCCCGCGTACCTGACGGAGGAACCGGATTACATCGTCCCGATGCTCGTTCCCGACGTCGCCGAGGCGGCGGATCTCTATCGCCGGACGATGGAGGAGACATGGGACGCGATCACGCATCTGCGCTCTCGAGGCGTCGCGGACGAGTACGCCGCGTACCTTCTCCCGAACGCGGTCGCAATCCGCTTCACGGAGTCCGCCGATCTCTTGAACCTCCACCACAAGTTCGCGATGAGGCTCTGCTACAACGCCCAGGAAGAAATCTGGCGCGCCTCACTCGACGAGGCTCTTCAGATCCGCGACGTCAACCCGCGGATCGGCCCCTGGCTTCTCCCACCCTGCACGCTCCGCCACCACGCGGGAGTCCGCCCCGTCTGCCCCGAAGGCGACCGCTTCTGCGGCGTCACCGTCTGGAAGCAGTCGGCCGAGACGTATCAGCGCGCCCTGTAAACGCTCCCAAAAAACAGATCCTTTTTCACCGGCGTGCGCCACAGGCACGGCGGATTGTCCCGCGCCCCCCACCCCAGTCCTCTCCCCCCGCGCGCGGGTCGAGGGGGCAGAGCTGCGCTCCAGCCAAGGTGGTGGCCAAGCTCGCAGCGGGAGGAGTCTCCTGACCGAAGGGAAGGAGGAGCCTCCCGCTGCGGGAGCCGAAGCGAACGAAGGGACGAGGTCAGCGGTCGAGCCGACAGGCGAGCCGCTGGCCGGTGCCCTTCGCCGCGCGAACGGCACCTCCCGCAGTGAGCGGAGGCGACGGTCCCACGGCACATTTGTTGCTCCTTTTTTGCCTCGTCCGGCGCATTGCACCTCGCCTCGCACACCTCGGAAACGCCCGGCACTAATGAACTTCCTGAAAGGGGGAGACATGGCGGATCAAGGGTTCGGCTATGGCCGGGAGCGCGACGAAGAAGAAGAGCGCAATCGCCGGGAGCGCGGGCTGGGCGGCTCGATGTCGAGTCAGTCAGACGGGCGGCCCGGGCAGTCTTCGCAGGGCGGTTATGAGTCTTCCGGCGGCGGCTCGCAGAACTGGGGCTCTTCCCACGGAAACCTCTCCTCGGGTTACGGCTCCGCGGGTGGCTACGGCAGCGGATCGCCGAACTCCGGATCCGGCGGCGGGTACGGCTCGCAGGGCACGTATGGTTCACAGGGCTCCCAGGGTTCCTCCGGCGGCTCCAGCTCACAAGGCGGATTCAGCTCGCAGGGCTATGGCTCGCAGGGTTCGCAGGGCTACGGCTCCCAGGGCTATGGCTCTCAGGGCTACGGGTCTCAGGGCGGGCAGAGCGGAGCCCAGGGCTCCGGCGGTTTTGGCGGGGGCTACGGCAGCGGCTCATCGGGCTACGGTTCTCAGGGCTCATCGGGCTCCGGATACGGATCATCTGGTGGATACGGATCCCAGAGCGGCGGATACGGGTCTCAGGGCGGAAGCGGAGGCTTCGGCTCGCCCGGCGCTTACGGCTCATCGGGAGGCTCCGGAAGCTACGGCTCTTCGGGCGGCTACAGTGGCGGCCCGCAGGGCTTCGGGACCGGGTACGGATCGTCGGGCGGCTCGGGTTCCCAGGGAACCTACGGCTCGCAGGGCGGCTACGGCGGCGGGGCGATGGGCACGTTTGGCGGCGCGGGCTCCATGGGCTCGTCGACTTCGGGGTACGGCTCTCAGGGCGGCGGATACGGATCTTCCGGCGGCGGGATCTACGGCGCCAGTCAGGGATACGGCCAGTCCGGGTCCGGCAGCTCGCAACCTTACGGCTCGCAGGGCAGCCGCTGGGGATCTGCGTCGGGCGGCGCGCAGGAGTCCCCGCGCGGACGGTTCAGCGGTCGCGGACCCAAGGGGTACACGCGTTCGGACGAGCGCATCCGGGAAGATGTCAGCGACCGGCTCGAGCAGCACCCCGACATTGACGCGTCGGATATCGAAGTCCGTGTCGAAGGCGGAGAAGTGACGCTCGAAGGCACGGTTGACGAGCGTCGCACCAAGCGAGCTGCGGAAGAAGCGATCGAGAACGCCACCGGCGTCAAGGAAGTCCACAACCGGCTGCGCGTCAAGCAAGGCCTGTTGAGCTCGCTCTTTGGCGGAAGTGACGACAAAGAGGACAAAGACAGAGACAAGAACCGCGACAACCAGAGCATGGGCCCAGGCTCGACCTCGGGCTCGCACTCCGGTTCCTTAACGAGCTCCAGCGGGATGTGGGGCGCCGGCTCGGGGTCTTCCGAAGCGAGCGGATTGTCGGGCTCGAGCGTGTCTTCCGGATCGACGGGTCTCGGTTCCGGTAGCGGGGAAATTCTGGGAAGCTCGGGCAAGACGTCCGGGTCGAGCGGTTCCGGATCGAGCGGTTCAGAAGACAGGTAACAGCTTCCCTGTCGGCCGCCCTCGGGCCGCCGGTTCTTCCCGCGCCCCGGGCCTCCTCAGGTCCGGGGCGTTTCCTTTATTGGAGGGTTCGGTCCGCCGCCGGCGCTTTCTTTCGGACCGAGAGCGTCAGCTCGAATCTCGCCACCGCGATGTCTCCCGAAATCGAGGGTACGGTGGCCACGACGCGCACGGGCAGGTTCTCGCGCTCTCCCGACTGCTCCGCGCGGTCGAGAAGCTCGCGCACCTCCGCGCCCTGGTCACAGGAGAAATGGACGTCTCCCTCGGCGCGGCGGAGAAACTCCGCCCGCACGTCCTTGAAAATCACGGAAATCCGCCCGCCCCGATCCCGCAGCAGCCGGAACCCGAGAAGAGCGGCGGCCGCATCGGCGCCCGAACAGAGCACGCCGAAATACATCGATCCCAGGTGATTGCGCGTGCGCGCCGTGAGCGGCACGCGCAGGACGCATCGTTCACCGTCCATGGCGATCACGGTCGGCCGGATCCAGGCGAGGAGCCGAATGTGGCGCCACGCCCAGGCGCGAAGCGCCCATGTCTCCCGGAGCCGGTCGAAATTCTTCACCACCAGATCCTAATCCCGCCGCCGTTCTCCTGCGCAGGTCCGAGCGCGCGGGTCTTCGCGCTAGACTTTCCCGGAAAATGATCAGGAGAAACCGATGAAGCTCGACTGGCGCGTCACTCTGGGGTCCCTTCTGCTTTCCTCCTGCGCGCTGGGCGCCGGGCTGTCGACGCCTTCGGAGAGCCTCGGATTCACCGTCGGCGCGGACCGGCAGCTCGCCGACTACCATCAGATCGCGAAATACTTCCAGTCGCTCGCCGCCGGCTCTCCGCGGGTGAAGATCGAGGTGCTCGGAAAGACGACTCTCGGCGAAGACATGTTCTTGGCCGTGATCTCGTCGGAGGAGAACATCCGGAACCTGCCGCGGCTGCGGGACATCTCGCGGCGGCTCGCGGACCCGCGCGGGCTCTCGGAAGCGGAAACCGCGGCGCTCGCGCGCGAGGGCCGGGTCATTCTCCTCATCACCTGCAACATCCACTCGACGGAAATCGGCGCCTCGCAGATGGCGATGGAGTGGGCGCACGCGCTCGCCACCGCAACGGACGCAGAAACGAAGCGCCGCCTCGACCGCGTCGTGCTGCTCCTCGTCCCTTCGTTGAACCCCGACGGCCAGATCATGGAGACGGAGTGGTATCGCAAAAACCTCGGAACGAAGTTCGAGGGCAGCCGGATGCCGTGGCTCTACCACCATTACGTCGGGCATGACGACAACCGCGACTGGTACATGCTCACGCAGAAGGAGACGCGCGCGATGACGCGCGCCGCGTACCAGGAGTGGTTCCCGCAGGTCTGGCTCGACGAGCATCAGATGGGCTCCACGGGACCGCGCATCTTCGTCCCTCCGTATGCGGACCCGGTCGACACGGACATCCACCCCCTCGTCTGGCGCGAGGTGAATCTGATCGGCTCCAACATGGCCCTGCGCATGGAGCAGGCGGGCAAGTCCGGGATCATCTACGGGTACTCCTACGACGCGTACTGGCCGGGCGGCACGAAGAACACCGCCTGGTACAAGAACATCTCGGGCCTCCTGACCGAGGTGGCGTCGGCGCGCCTGGCAACGCCGATCACGATCGCGCCGGGGGAGCTCGCCGGCGGCCGGAAGGGGCTCGTCGAGTACGGTCCCCAGACGAACTTTCCCAATCCGTGGCCGGGCGGCGTCTGGCGCCTGCGGGACATCATGGATTACGAGCGCATCGCGTCGGACGCGATCCTGGAGACGTGCGCGGACCGGAAGGAAGACTTCCTCCGCGACATGGCCGCGCGCGCCCGCACGTCGATCGCGGCGGCGGGACCCAGAGACGCTTTCCGCCTCCCCGCCTCGCAACGCGATCGCGCGACGTCTCTGCGCCTCGCGCAACTGATGGTCGACCATGGTGTCGAGGTGAAGAGCGGGTCAAACGGCGACGTGTGGATCCCTCTCGCGCAGCCCTACGGGCGCTTCGTCACCGAGATGCTGACGACGCAGCGGTATCCCGAAGTGAAGCTCGTCCCCGGCAAGGAGATCGTGCGCCCCTACGACGTCGCCGCCTGGTCGCTCCCGCTCATGATGGGAATCGAGGCGCAGCGGGGCGAGCTCCCCGAGGGACTGAAGCCCTTCGCGATGCCGGCCGCGTCCGCTCCCTCGACCGCCGCCGCGTACGCGCTGG
>JBBQDF010000055.1:0-10650 GCA_038319475.1 Thermoanaerobaculia bacterium | reverse complement strand
TAGTCGGGATCGTGCGGCGCCTTGATTCGCAGTCCGCTCGACATGTGGAGCAGGTCCACGATCCGGATCTTCGCGCGGGGATCGCCCGGCGACTGCCACTCCGGGATCGGTGCCGGCTGCTTCAGCTGGTACGCGCCCTGGCGGATCAGCACGCCCATGAGCGTCCCCGTCACGCTCTTGCCCATCGACCAGCTCTCGAGCGGCGTCGAAGACGTGATCCCGTCGGCATAGCGCTCCCCGACGATCCGTCCCTTCCACGTCACGACGAAAGCGGCGGTCAAGGCCGACCCGCCGGGAATCAAGAACCTGAGGCCGCGGCCTTTTCGAGCTCCTCGGCATCGAGGAGATCCTGCGGCCTGCCTGTAGACCTTTTGTTACGGATTAGGTGTTCGCGCCCGATCACCGGCACCCGTTGATCGGAATAGGACGTTTCCTGCCGATCTCGCCAGGCTTCCTGAAAGCTTACGCCGTCGATCCCCGTCAGGACGTCGATTCGATTGGGGGCGACGCCGATCTGGAACACGACCCCGGGGCTCTGCAGGTCTTCGACGGTCAGTTCGCGGAGCGGAGCGCCGAACTCCCGGAGCGCATCATGTGCCCTTTCGGCGTTCTCGCGATCCGCCTCGATCCAGACGTCCAGGTCTCTCGTGAACCTCGGGCGCGCGTGAAAGGCGAGCGCGTAACCGCCGACGAGCAGGTATCTAACCTTGGCGTCGTTGAACGCGGCAAACAGATCTCTGAAGTCGGGATTGTGCGCCATCGTCTCCCCGCCATTCGGAATACTCCAGCGTCAGATCCCACAGCAGCTCGATTCGCTGGTCCGCGGGAATCGATCGCCAGAAATCGCGGTCGAAGGATCCGTCGTCGTCGTGAAGGCGGGTGAGACGCGTGACCGCCGTCATCCGCGCGCGCCCGGTCATGGCTGATTCTACCGCGACGGAACGGATCGGCCCGCACCACACGCGGCGGGGGAGACCCGCAATCTCGACATCCTGAACGCGAGTCCTCGAAGCGGAAGCCCCGTGCGAAACAGAATCGGTCCGGCGAAAGAGTCCCCGAGGCGGAAATGTACGACAGCGTACAATGTCGGATGAGTTTGAAAAAAAGAATAGATTTCGCTTAGTCAATGCGGCAATTTTCCCGTTCCCCGCAGCAGTATTTTTTTTGATGGATCCCTGTTCGCCGTGAGCGCCACCGCACGCGAGAGCCGCCGGAGGACCGCTCCGACCGGCAACCTTCTCCTCGATAGCCTTCCGCGGGGAGAATTCGCGCGACTGGCGCCACATCTGAAGCCGTCCAGGACCGCGCTTCTGGAGGAGCTGCACTGCCGTTCCACTTCCGATCCGGACGTCTTCTTCCCGGTCAACTCGGTTTCTTCGCTCCTCGTCCATGGGCTGGACGGGTCGGAGGTCGAGGTGGCCACGGTGGGAAATGAAGGGATGGTCGGGCTGCCCGTTTTCATCGGCAGCGAAGCGGTCGTTTTCGAGGCGATCACGCAGGTGCCGGGGGAGGGCCTCCGGCTCCCGCGAAAGATCCTCACCCGGGAGCTCCGGCGAAGGTCGGCCTTCAACGACCGGCTGACGGAGTACGCCGAGGCGATGCTGCTCTCCGTCGGGCAGGCCTGTCTGTGCAGCCGGATGCACGGGAAGGTGGAGAGGTGCGCCCGCTGGCTCCTTTCGGTGGCGGACCGCGCGCCCGGCAGCGAGTTCCCGCTGACGCAGAAATTTCTGTCGTGGATGATCGGTGTTCGCAGGGCGACGGTGACCGAGGCGGCCAGAGAGCTCCAGCGCCGGAAACTGATCGACTACCGGCGGGGCGAGGTCCGCGTCCTCGACCGGAAGGGCCTCGAAGCCGCCTCGTGCGAGTGCTATGCGCATGTGCGGGCGGAGTTCGACATCCTGCGGCGGCGGTGGACTGAGCGACCCGGAAGTCGTATCGCCCCCCGGACGTAAGCGCCGCGCTCCCGCTTCTCACGGGCAGCGCCGGGGATCCAGGGATTGGGCAGTTCGAGCAACGCGGACAGGGTCGTGGAGTTCATCCCGGAATCGACCGGGCGGGCCTTCGGTTTTCTTCTCCGCCCCCCTCGGAGCCCGGCCGCCGCGGGGTTTGACTTCGTTTCGGCCCCCCGAATAGGCTTCGTCGGGTTGTTCGCCAGATTTCTGCTCGCCGTTTGCGTCTCGAGCGCGGCTATCCCGTGCGCCGCAACGGCCTCATCCGCGCGACCCTCCCCGCGGCGGCCGTTTTTCGAACTGCTTTCAACGTCCCTCCGCGAGCCTGTCGGTCTCGAACGGCGGACTCTTCTCGACGCGGGCGGAACTGTCGAAGTCCGCTGGTCCCGTTTGCCCGAGGCGGCGGAAGAGGTGGAACTTTTGCTTTCGGTCGATGACGGCCGGACCTATCCCGTTCGGCTGACGGAGGAGCTCGACCCGCACGGTGGTTCCTTCCTCTGGGAAGTTCCGGGCCTGGAAACCACCCGCGGGCGTCTCGCGATCCGGATGGGGTTGAACGGGACGGAAGTGATCGCGGCCGCAACGGAGCCGTTCGAGATCTCGCGTCGTCCTTCGACCGCCGGGGTCCGCCTGCGCTGGCGTTCGGGAGAAATCTGGACCGCCTCCGATAGTGATGCCGGCGCCAGCAGACCCGAACCTGGCGAGAGCCTGGGCGCCGCACTTCCCGGAAGGATGACGGCGCAGCCCGAATCCGCGGATGCGATCGAAACCCCGTCGCCCGTCGTTCATCGGCGCGAAGGGCGTCGTTCGACTCCGGTCGGATTTTTTTCTATCGGATCCAGGACCCGCGCCTGGTCCGAGCGGCCTCCCACCTCTCCCCGGGTCATCCCTAAGCGGATCTGAGAACGGCGCGGAGGGGTCCTCGCCCCTCAGCGCTCTCGTCGGCGAACTCCTGCGGGATGCCTCGTGAGAGGCCGCCGAAAACAATCAGATCGGCTTCGACTCGCGCGTTGAGTCCTTCCTCGGGAGACGAAATCATCGTGAGCGGAGCGGGAGAAGAACATGACCATGACCCAGTCCTTGAAAGGGCGGTCGCCCGAAGCGATCCGACGGCGCGGTCGCGCGCAGAATTCCGCGGCCGTGGTCACGGCGCTGCCGCTCGTGGTTCTGTTTTCCACCGCGGCGTGGGCACAGACGACCGGGGCCGCCCCCACCCCCGTCCCTGCGGCCCAGGAAAACATCGTCGTTTCCGCGACCCGTCTTCCCGAACGCGAGACGGAGATCCCGGGCCAGGCGACCGTCATCACCGGGGAACAGCTGCGGCGCGAAAACGTGAAGACCCTGGCCGAGGCGCTGCAGAACGTGGTGGGCCTCGACACGGGTCTCGGGAGTGACAACGGGGGGCGGATGCCGAACATCGGCTTCTGGGGCTTGAAGGAATTCGACGCGCTCCTCGTTATGGTTGACGGAGTGCCGGCCGGCGGTCCGTTCAATCCTTCTCTCTCGCAGATCAACATCGAGGACATCGATCGCATCGAGATCGTCAAAGGACCGCAGGGAACTCTGTATGGAGTCTCGGCGTTTGCCGGGATGATCCAGATTTTCACGCGTTCCGCGACCCCGGGAACCAGCGTGCAGGCGGGCGGTGGGTCTTTTTCGCAAGGGCGTCTGAACGTGTCTCACACGCAGGACCTCGGAGGGGCAAAGCTGCGGCTATTCGGGACGCTCGACCGGGCGAAGGGCTGGCAGGACCGGACCGACTACCGGGAAGATCGCGGCGGGTTCAGGCTCGACGTCCCCGTTTCGGGCGGCGGCCAGTTCTCCGGCATGGTCGACATTTTTCGCACGACGCAGTTCGCTGGTTCGCCTCTCCCCGTGGACGCCGGCGAGCCCCTTCCCGGATTTCGCGTCGATCGTAACTATGGAGTGCAGGGCGGCCGCCTGGATCATCGGGTCTACTCACTGCGGACGCACTTCTCCAGGCCCCTCTCGAGCTCGCTTTCTCTGGAAAACGTTTTCGGAGCGACGCGCGACGAGCAGATCTCGATCCGGTCTTTCGTCGGGGCCGTCGAAGGAAACACCGCGACCGCGGCGGGGGTTGCCTTGAAGCCCCGGGAGACGACTCTCTACGAGGACCTCCATCTGACCACGCTCTTTGACGCCGCCGGCCGTCACCGGCTGGTGGCGGGCGCCTCCGTCACCTGGGGCCGGACGACGGCAGTCGGGACCGGCTTCGACATCGATCTGGAGATCGAGCCCGTGGTCGTGCCCCGCTTTTCGGAGACGCCGACCGGCGACAACCGGTCCTTCGTCGACCGCCGAACGTTCGTTGGCGTTTACGTCAATGACGAGTGGACGCCAGTCCCTTTCCTGACGTTAACCGGAGGAGCGCGCTTTGACAGCGTCTCCGAACGCCTGCTTGCGCAGGGGCAGGAAGTCGGATCGCCCGAACCGGCGATCACGCGCGATTCGCGCTCCGATGGCCAATGGTCCGGCGGCGTTACCGCCCTCGCGCGGCTCGTCGGCGACCGGCCCGGACCGGTCGGCTCCATTCACTTTTATGTGGCCATCAAATCGGCGTTCAAGCCGGCCGCGCCCAACCTGACGGAAGCGGAAAACGCGCGCATCCTCGATCCGGAACGGACCCGCAGCGGCGAGGCAGGCCTGAAGACCCGCTGGCTCGATCGCCAGCTCTCCGTCGATCTCTCCGTTTTCCACATGATTTTTGAAAACGTGGTCGTCTCGACACTCGGCGCGGAGAGGACCCCGGAGCTCGTCAACGCAGGCTCCGAGCGTTTTCAGGGAGCGGAGATCGAGGTCGCGTACCGGCCGGCGCCCCTCTCAGACCTGGCGCTCTCCGGCGGGTACGCCCATCACGACGCGCGATTCATCCGCTTTTCCTTCGTGACTCCCGACGGAGAGCTGCGCGTGGTGGACGGCAAGCGCCTGGAGCTCGTCCCGCGGGACCTCTGGAACGCGAAGCTCGCCTATTCACCGCGGACCGGCGGGGGAGCGTTCGTCGCGGTCCGTCATCAGGGGCAGAGGCCCCTCAACCGGCGAAATCGGTTTTTTACGGAAGGCTTTTACGAGACGGACGCGGGGGTCAGCTGGGATTTTGGCCGCGTCAGGATTTCCGTCGTTGGGCGCAATCTCGGCGACAGCCGGCACTACACGACGGAAAGCGAGATCGGCGACAGCCAGTTCTACGTGGCTCCGCCAAGGCGGTTTTTCGCGGAGCTCTCCTGGCGCTTCTGAGTGGACGCACGGAGCGGGGGCCCGCCGGTTTCCGGGCCAGCTCCAGGAGAAGAGGTCGGACAGCGCCCGAAATCCTCCCGAACCCTGGTTCGCTGCGCGGAGCATTCCGGCCACGGCCATCGAACGAGACCTTCCGTCGGCATCTTCGCCGACGCCGGTACGCTCGAGCCCCGCCGGCTCAGCGGCCGACGTTAGCCCGGACGGTGGATCGACCGGACGCGTGCGGGGGGCGGTGTTGCCCTCCCTTCCTGGCGAGCCCATCGAAGAGCTCGCGAACGACCCGGTAGCACTCGCACGAGCGCCGCTCGAGCCCCTCGCGATCCACGATCCGGATGGAGCCCTGCGAGTATTCGATCAGCCCCTCTTCCCGGAGCTTTCCCGCGGCGACCGTGACGGTCGCGCGCCGGACCCCCAGCATTTCCCCGAGGGATTCGTGGGTGAGCGCGAACTTGTCCCGGGCGGTGCGGTCGTGGGACGTCAGAAGCCAGCGCGCACAGCGTTCGGTCAGCTCGTGCCGCCGGTTGCAGGCGGTCGATTGCGCCACGAAAAGAAAGAGGACGCGGGTGTAATCGAGCAGGAGGGCGGAGAGCGCGGGCAGGTTCGCGAGCTCCGCGTTGAAGACGCTGCTCGAAACGCGGAAGCAGTCGCCTGGGATCTGAACGACCGCCTCGATCGGGGCGAGCTTGTTCTCCAGGAGGGCGGGCAATCCGACCATCCCCTCGTTCCCGATCGTCGCCGCTTCGACGCCGCTCCCGTCTGTCAGACGGGTCACCAGAGACACGACGCCCGTCAGCGGGAAATAGACAAACGGGGCCTCTTCACCGGCTTCGTTCAGAGACGCGCGCTGCTTCAGTGAAGAGCGCTCGAGCAGCGAATCGAACCGGGTGCGCTCCGAAAGAGGAAGGCTCGAAAGGAGATGATTTTTCTGTTTTGGGAAATCGTCGGCCATGGTGTCCCCCGGTTACCGATCGTGAGGCCTGACCCCATAGTCTAACGGAGGGGTGAATGCGGGGACAGGGCCGCGCCCCGACTTCGAGCGCGGGACCTCTCCGACTGACGACTGGGAACGGCCGGCCGCGGAGCCCCTCGGGGAATTCGATCGGGCCCCCTGGGGTGGAGAACCTATTTGACGGCAGTGACTTGCGGGGACGCGGCCGTTCCCTCGAACATCCCATCGAGCTCCTCGCGCACGACCTCGTAGCACTCGCAGGCGGCGGTCTCGAGTCCCGCGCGATCGACGATCGTGATGCGCGAATGTGTGTAGGAGATGAAGCCGGCCTTCTGAAGCGCGCCCGCGGCGACCGTCACTCCCGCGCGGCGGACCCCGAGCATCACGGAGAGAAAGTCCTGCGTCAGACGGAACGTATCGCCGGACACCCGGTCGTGTGTGGCGAGAAGCAAGCGGGCGCATCGCGCCTCGAGATTGTGAAAGCGATTGCACGCGATGGTCTGGCCGGACGAGGTCAGCAACGCGCTCGTGTAGCGGGCGACCAGGTGGTGGAGCGCTCCTCCGAGCGCACTCTCGGCCAGGAAATGACGGACCGGCATCCTCACAGCTTCCCCCTCGATCTGCGCGATGACCTGCACGGGCGACGTGGCGACGCCGAGGAAGGCGTTGACACCGACGAGCCCCTCCTGGCCAACCGCCGCGACTTCGATTGACCCGCCATCCTGGAGATGGTTGATCAGAGACATCAGGCCGGTGTTGGGAAAATACGCGTGGGTGAGCGGCTCGCCCTCTTCGGCGTAAATCTTTCCGACCACCAGGGGCACGGGCTCCAGGTAGCTCCCGATCCGGGCGAGCTCCGCCGCGGGAAGGCTGCGAAGAATTTTGTTTCGAAGAATCGGAAGGCTTCCCATGAGAACTCCCATTCCGGGGCTGGATCCCGCTCTCGGGTTGAAGATAATTTGAGAAAACGAAAATATGCTTCGCACAGGCTCAATCATGTACGCTAGCGCACGGTTGGGGGCCGATCGGGAACACCGTTTGCAGACGGGTCCACGCAATGCCCTCTCTCCTGGTCCTCAGCGACAATCCCGACTTCATCGCCGTGGTTGGAAGAGGGCTGTCCACCCGCATGCGGACCTTTGCCGCCGCGGATGGACGCCAGGCGGCGACCCTCCTCGATGAGGGGGTCAGTCCCGATGTCATCCTGATCGACAGCTCCCCCTCGTTTGTCCCCCGCTGGATCGACTTCGTGCGCGAGAGCCTCCACTGCACTCCCCGTTGCCCGCCTCTTCTCCTCGTCCGGCCGGAGACGATCTCGACGGCTCTGGAATGGGAGCGGCTGGAGATGACGATGGAGTCCCTGACCCAGCGCGCCCGCGCCCGGCATCGCTGAGCCCGCGGGGGCCGGCCCCTCGAGGACAGCCGCGGAAGGGAAGCCGAGCCCGAGGCATCGTTCCTGCCCGCGTCCGGTCTTTTCGAAATGCGTCTGACGCGCCGGTCCTGTCCTTTGCATGGCGGCAGGACATGAAAAAGAAGGATGCGGCTGCGTCGGGTGTTTTCCTCTGTTCGTCCTTCTCTCCGCAGGTGTGCTCGCGTCGGCGCTGCTGCATTCGCGGGCAGCGGGGGCGCCCCGCACCGGGAAGCTTCCCGCCCGGACGGAAACCTCGGGACGCGCTTCCGGTCCTGCCGCGTCCCTCGAAAAGGCGGGGCGGCGTGAGGCCGTCGCGACGCAGCAAAAACTGCGCGGAAATCACGGCGCCGTTCACGGCGCGTTCATGCTGCGCGCCATAGGCTCCCCTCTCGGAAGCGGGCATTTCGCCTCGCGACCTAAGGAGTCAGCATGAACAAGTCCATTGCCCGTCTCATCGCCCTCGGAATCGTGGCGGCGGTCCCGGCCGGAGTCTTCGCCCAGACGGGCCAGACGAAGACCGAGACGAAGTCCTCCACGAACCCCGTCACCGGCAGCCAGACGACGACCCAGGAGACGAAGTCCGACACCAACATGAACGGCAAGAGAATGACCACGAAGAAGAAGCACACCCGGAAGCACTCCAGGCACAAGACGACCGACAAGACCGAGATCAAGACCGAGGCGAAGCCGAACTCCCGGTAAGACCCGACTCCGCATTCAAAGGCCGGCCACGGGGCCGGCCTTTTTCTTTTTCGCGCGGAGGTCTCGGGGCTCGAAGGGCCTCTTCTGTACGGTAGCGGCTATTCGGACCCGCTGCGAGAAGCGTAACTTCCCCCGCGAGACGAAGAGAAGAGATGGGCGCGGACCGCGAGCACGTAACGCTTCTGATCGACCGGAAAAGAAACGCGATTTATCGCGTGTTCGTCGGTCGACCGGACACGCACGATTACCGCGCCATCGCAAACGGCTGGACGGATCTGAAGTCTCTCGCCAATTACCTGATCTCGCCGCTGAGCGTTCCGCCGGCGCTCGCCCCGAGAAAGATCGAGGAGCTCGAACTCTCCGGCGGCCCCGCTTCTTTCGACTACACACGGTCCGCGCCCGCGTCGAGCGCGCCCGTTCGTCCGGGAGAGCCCGGGAGCTGAGGCAGTAACCGGAGCTTCGGAAGCGTGCCCGCTTCCGGTCCCGCGGCCGAGGGCTCCGGCCGTTTTTTCGCGACTTCCGAAGATAGGAGACCGCCGTGTCCGAGGGAGAAATTCGAGACGCCCGGAGTTACTACCGCCGGATCCTTCCTTTTTACGAGAAGGAAGCGGTGCTCACCGCTCACCTTTCGTTCTGGACGGGTCTCGCGCGGAAGTGGAAGCCCGGCCGGGTCCTCGAGATCGGAGCGGGTCTCGGGCGCGTCACGGCGGCGCTGGCGCGCCACGTTCCCGCCGTCGGGATCGACGTTTCGCTCGAGATGCTCTCGGAGGCCTCCCGCCTGCGCGGCTCCTCCGGCGCGTGGTACGTCGCCGGCGACATGCGCGCGCCCCTCTTCGGAGAAGCGTTTGACCTGATCCTGGCCCCCGGGGATCCCTTCTCGCACCTGACCACGCTCGCGGATCGCCGCCGGGCTCTCCGCGCCGTGGCGCAGCAGCTCGCCCCCGGCGGCCGCTTCGTGCTCGAGGGTCTCTACCGCCGCCCGGGAGAATCGGAGCCTCCCTCGCGGCGCGTCCGACATGCCGGGGGAGTCCTGACGATTGACGAGGCGTGGTTTCCCGTGGGACGGAAGAACCTCTGGCACGCCAGATACCGGTATCGAGACCGGCGCCCGGGCGAGCCGGACGAGACCCTGGAGGCGGCGATGGTCGCGCGGGCCTGGGACCCCGGCACCCTCTCCGGTCTCTTTACCGCGAGCGGACTGCGAGTCGAACACCGGTGGGGCGACTTCGAAGGAGCGCCTTTCACGCGGCATTCGAAGCGGCTGGTCGTGGTCGCCCGCCGATCAGCCACGAAGCGGCGGGCGGGCGCGCTGGCGGCGCGGTCTCGGTAGAGGTCCGGTTCGAATGGTCTCCCGCTTGCAGGCGCAGAAAACATGACGCGCCCGACCGGACAGATCCCCATCCGGTGGAGGTGTCCGGGTTGCGGGCGCCGCCACTTCGACGTCCTCCCGGGCACGGCCGAAGATGTTCTCTCCCTCGAGCTCCGCTGCCCCGATTGTCTCTCGGCGGTGCCGGTCCTCGATGCCGTCGAAGAGGTCCGGCCCGAATCGCGCCGCCCGCCCGGGGAGAGCCGGCCCGGGGAGAGCCGGCCCGAGAGTTAGTTAGAGGAGCGGCAGGACGGGCAGACCGCTCATGACCGCTTCGAAGGTGCGGCCGTCTTGCGAAACCGGAGCGTCTCCCCGGTCCCCGCACTGCGGATGCGCATCGCGCCGCCGGGCTCGATCTCGAATTTCCCTTTCCCCAGGACGGGATTCTGGAATGCCGTCAGGCAGGCCCCGGCAACGTCTCTCCCTTCGAAGCCGTCTCCCGCGCGACGCAGGGGGATGTCGCAGCCGCCCTTTCGCGACCCCCACCGGAACCGGACGTCTTCTCCCTCCCGCTCGATCTGGAGCGCTCCCTGGATGCTGATGTTGCGCCTCTCGTACCGGCCCTGGATTGTGAGTCGAAGTTGCAGGAGTGGTCGCTTCCGGCGCCCGCGTGCTGAATCAGGATCTTCAACTGATTGCCCGGGCCGGCGACACCCTCGTACCACCCCTGGAGCTGAGCGGCGAGGTCGCGGGTTGGTTCGCCGGCCGCCGGCTTGCACGCCGTGATATCTGGAAGGTGGGATTCTGCAGGCCGCAAACCGAGCAGGCCACAAGCCCGGGGAGCCAGCGCATGACACAAAAAAAAGACCGGTGATCAGCCGCAGGACGCTCTTCCGTTACGGCGCCGGGGGCGTGATGATGGCCGCCGTTGATCCGGGCTCGGCGCTTGCCGGGCGCGCGTCGTCGCCGTCTTCCGAGCCGCCCCGTCCATCGTTCGAGCTTCAGGAGGCGACTTTCTCGGATCTCCAGAAGCTTCTCTCCTCCGGCGCGGAGACATCCCGGTCGCTGGTCAGGAAAT